>JAVBTP010000122.1:0-2581 GCA_031556115.1 Candidatus Adiutricaceae bacterium | reverse complement strand
ACCGACGAAATGGGCCGCGACCTGTTGAGCCGCATCATCTTCGGGGCTCGGGTCTCCCTGATTATCGGCCTGGTGGTCATCATTCTGGCCGGGGGCTCGGGCACCATCATCGGGGCCGTGGCCGGCTATCTCGGCGGCCGGGCGGACAACATCCTGATGCGGACCATGGACGTCATCCTCTCCTTCCCTTCCCTGGTCCTGGCCATGGCCCTGGCCGCGGCCCTGGGGCCGAGCCTGAAAAACGCCATCCTGGCGGTGGCCTTCACCCAGATCCCCCGCTTCGCCCGCATGGCCCGAGGCGAGGCCCTGGACATCCGGGAAAAGCTCTACATCAAGGCGGCCAGGGTTTCGGGCTTCAATTCACCCTGGATCATCGCCCACCACGTCATTCCCAACTGCCTGCCCTCCCTTCTGGTCATGGCCACCCTCACCGTGGGCGAAACCATTCTGGTGGCCGCGTCCTTGAGTTTCATCGGCTTGGGCGCCCAGCCGCCCACCCCCGAGTGGGGGGCCATCATCAGCACCGGCCGCAAATTTCTCCTGGACCAGTGGTGGTACCCCACTTTTCCCGGCCTCTTCATCGTGGTGACGGTTATCGGCTACAACATCCTGGGCGACGCCCTGCGCGACGTCTTTGATCCGCGCCTGCGGGGGGTGGGCCGATGACGGCCGAAATATTATTGTCCCTGGAGGACATCGGCATCAAGTTCGAAACCTATGGCCCCCCCAACCGGGTGGTGGAGAACCTGAGCCTCACCGTGGGCCGGGGGGAAATTCTGGGCCTGGTGGGGGAGTCGGGCTGCGGCAAGTCGGTCCTGGCCCGTTCCGTCTCCCGCCTCCTGCCCTCGCCTCCGGCCAGGGTAAGCGGCCGGGTCGTCTTTCAGGGCCAGGAGGTCCCCAACGATCCCAAGCGGCTGCGGGCCCTGCGCGGCCGGAGCATTTCCATGATCTTCCAGGAACCCATGACCTCGCTGAACCCGGTCTTCACCGTCGGCCGGCAGATGGGGGAAGTGGTGCGCCTGCACACCGGCCTGAATCGCCCGGCGGCCAAGAAACACTGCCTGGAGCTGTTGGCCGCCGTCAAAATGCCCGACCCCGAAACGGTCTTTGCCAAATACCCCCACGAACTGTCCGGCGGCCAACGCCAGCGGGTCATGATCGCCCTGGCCCTCTCCTGCGGGCCGGCCCTCCTGATCGCCGACGAACCCACCACCGCCCTGGACGTCACGGTCCAGAGCCAGGTCCTGAACTTGTTGAACGATCTGACCCGGGCCCGGGGGGTCTCCACCCTCTTCATCACCCACGACTTGGGGGTGGTGGCCCAGCTGTGCGACCGGGTGGCGGTCATGTATGCCGGCCAGTTGATGGAAGTGGCTCCGGTGGCCGAACTCTTCGCCGCCCCGGCCCACCCCTATACCCGGGGGCTTTTGGCGGCCATTCCCACCATCGCCGACCCCAGAGCGAGCCTCCCCTCCATCCCCGGCCAGGTGCCGGACCTCACCGACCCGCCGGCCGGCTGCCGTTTCCACCCCCGCTGCGGGCGCCGCCTGGACATCTGCGGGCGGGAGGCGCCGCGCCTCTCGGCCGGCGCGGCCGGGGGCGAACATCAGGTGGCCTGCCATAATCCCGATCCGGCCCCCAACCCGGCGCGGGCGATGCGGCCTTCCGAGGCCGAGGCGACCACGGCCGCCGCCGGGCGCGACCGGGCCCGGGCCGAAACGCCCATCATCCGCCTGGAAGGCGTCCGCAAAACCTTTTCCGTCGCCGGCGGCCTGTTCAAAAGAAAGGGCCGCCTGAAAGCGGTGGATCAGGTCAGCCTGGAAATCGCGGCCGGAGAGACTTTAGGCCTGGTGGGAGAATCGGGCTGCGGCAAAACCACGGTGGGGAACCTCATCCTGCGGCTCTGGTCTCCCGAGGCGGGACGGATTTTTTTCAAGGGCCGCGACTTGGCCGATCTGACCCGCCAAAAGGACAGCGCGCCGGAGCTGGCCAAAATCCAGGCCGTGTTTCAGGATCCCCAGTCCTCTTTAGATCCCCGCCTGACCGTGGAGCGGATCGTCGGCGACCCCCTGCGGCCCTATTGGAAACTGGACCGGGCCCAAAGGCGGGAACGGGCTCTGGAGATCCTCGGAGAGGTGGGTCTGGGGCCGGAGCATCTGGCCCGTTATCCCCACGAATTTTCCGGAGGCCAGCGCCAGCGCATCGGCCTGGCCCGGGCCCTGGTGGTGCGGCCGGAGCTCATCGTCTGCGACGAACCCACCTCGGCTCTGGACGTGTCGGTACAGGCCCAGATTCTGCGGCTGATCAAAGACCTCCAGGCTCGATATGGTTACGCCTACCTGTTCATCTCCCACAACCTGGCCGTGGTGCGGTACGTCGCCAGCCACGTCGCCGTCATGTACCAGGGCCGCATCGTCGAGCAGGGGCCTACCGCCCAGGTGCTCGCCGATCCCCAGCACGACTACACCCGCGAGCTGCTGGCCGCCGTGCCCGGCTCGAACCTCCCCCCTTCAAGGAGCTCCCTGTGACCCGACGGATGCGCATCGACGACCTGCCCGACCTCGCGGTCCCGTCCCAGCCT
>JAVBTP010000131.1:0-4542 GCA_031556115.1 Candidatus Adiutricaceae bacterium | reverse complement strand
GCCGACGGCCAGCCGCAAAAAACGGCCCCGGAAGCCAATAACGGTTCCAGTCCCAACACTCTGGCCGGCCTTTTGGTAACCGATGTTCCGGATACCGCCGGCAAAGGCGTCTGGCAATATAAAGACGGCGGGGCCTGGACGGATATCACGACGCTTGCCGCCGGTCAGGCCCTGTTTTTGCGCCAGGGCGCCAGCCTGCGTTTTCTGCCGGACCCCGACTATAACGGCCAACCCGGAGCCCTGACCGTCCGCCTGGTGGACGGTTCCGGCGCCGTGCCCCCGGCCAGCGGCCTGACGCCCCTGCCCGGTTCTTTCGGCGAGGCCACGCCCTATTCGGCCGAAACCCGGCAAATCGCGGCCACGGTCACTCCGGAGAACGACGCCCCGCAAAGGGTGGGCACGGAAGGCGAGTCCCATCTTCTGAATATGAATGAAGACCCGGCTTCCATTCCCCAGGCTTCGATCGGCGCCCTGTTCGGCGGCAACTTCACCGACGCCCGCGACGACCAGTCGGCCAAAGGCGGCGCGGACAACCATAACACTCTGGCCGGGGTCATCGTCACCAGCCCTCCGGCCCCGGCCGGCCAGGGGGTCTGGCAGTATTTCGACGGTTCCGGCTGGCAAAGCCTCAGCCAGGATATGTATCTTGATAAAAACGTGGAAATACGTTTCAAGCCCGAACCTGATTTCAACGGCACCCCGACGGCCCTGACCGTCCGCCTGGTGGAAACGGAATTGAACGGCTCTTCGCACCATCAGACCGGCGACAACCTGCCCCTCACCAACGCCGAGGTCGGCGGGGTCACCCGCTATTCGCAGGACACGGTGGAATTGAAGCCTCACGTCACGGCCGTAAACGACCGGCCCCGGACCGACGCGAACGACCATAACCAAAGCCTCCCTCTGCCCGACATCGATTCCAACCCCACCGAGGCGCAAAACCCCGGCCGCACCGTGGCCCAGGTCATCGGAACCAATTTCACCGACGAGCGCGACAATCAGACGGCCCAGGCCGTAGACGGCTCTTCGGCCGACAGCCTGGCCGGGATTCTGGTCACCAAAAGCCCCGCCAGCCCGACGGCCGGCCAGTGGCGCTGGTATGACAGCGGCAGCGGCACCTGGAAAAATATTCCTTCCGACGTCAGCGAGACCGACGGTTTTTATCTGGATAAAAACACCACCATACGTTTCGAACCGGCGGCCGATTATTACGGCCCGGCCCCGGACCTGGAAGCCCATCTGGTGGAAACGGGCACCAGCCTGACCACCGGCCAGCGCGGCGACCTTAACCCGACCAATACCGGCCTGGCCGTCATCACCATCAGTCAGGCCGTCAATTCCGGCGATCCCGACGCCCCCAAAGTCGACCCCACCAAAACCATAGTGACGCGGCCCGATCTGCCTGAAGACCATCCGGCTCCCACGGCCGGCGACGTGGCCGCGGCCCCGTCGGTCAATGATCTTTTCAGCGGCAGCTTCATAGGCAACCGGGGCTTCGCCGGGGTCTTCGTCACCGACTGCCGGCCCGATCCGGCCAAAGGCTCCTGGCAATTCTGGGACGGCGGCCAATGGCGAACCATCGATTGCCCGGCCGGCCAGGGTCTGTATCTTGACGCAAACGTCAAGCTTTATTTCACCCCGGCCGAGGACTACCACGGCCCGGCCCCGGCCTTGGCCGCCTATCTGGCGGATAACGGCGCGGCCGTGGCCATCGACGGTTCTTTAAGCTACAGCCCTTACGCCCCCATGACCCCCGGCCTGAGCCCGATCAGGGTGCATGTCGAAGTGGAGGTCACCCCGGTCAACGACGCCCCCCTGGCCACCGGCCCCACGGCCAGCCTGCCCGACCAGAACGAGGACCTGGCCGACGCGGCCAACCCCGGCCGCAGCGTGGCTCAGATTTTCGGCGGGCTTTTCAGCGACGCCAAGGATAACATCGGCCCCGGCGACACGCCCAATACCTTCAATGGCGTCTTCGTGACCGGCTCTCTGGCCGACCCGGCCACGGAAGGAACCTGGCAGTATTTCGATGGCCTGCAATGGCGGGACATCACGGCCGCGACCACCGAAGGCAACGCCCTGTATCTGGAGGCCGGCGCCAAGCTGCGCTTCCGGAGCGTCGCCGACTATTGCGGAACCCCCGGCGGCCTCACCGTCCGCCTGGTGGAAACCGAAGGCGGCACGGGCCAGGATACGCCCCTGCCCGCCCTGGTCAGCGGCCAGACCACCATGGATTTACGCCCCGCCAGCGGCCACAGCGGCGGCCAGACCCATATCGGGACCGAAACCGTCACTTTGGGCCTCAACATCCTGAATGTCAACGATTCCCCCAAGGTCACGAACGGCACGGATTTCGGGCAGCCCAAAACCATCCTGGAAGATTCCGGGCGCGCCGCCCTGCCTGACTGGTGGCGCCTGAGCGATCCCGATCCGGGCGAGATCTTCACCGTCACCATCGGGGTCGACTACGGCCGGCTGGACCTGAACCATCCCCCGGCCGGGATCACCGTCATCAGCGGAAACGGCACCGGGCAACTGGTGATCGAGGGCGGCCTTTCGGAGGTTAATGCCCTTCTGGCCGGCGGCCTTTTGGGCTACACCCCGGAACTGGACGACAACGGCCCGGTCTCGGTCACTTTCAGCGCCCGGGACCTGGCCGGCGAGGTGACCCACGGCCAGAGCCAGCGTATCGACATCACCCCGGTCAACGATCAGGCCACCAGCCAAGCCGACCTCAGCCTGGCCGCCGTCAGGCAGGGCTCCTCCGATCCGGTCGGCTGCGACGGCGGCCTGGGCCGGCTTCTGGACCGCTATTTCGACGACTGCCGGGACGAGGTCGGCCGGGGCTGCGGCTGCAACCAGCCCTCCGGCTACCTGGTGGTCCGGGACCAATGCCCGTCCAGCGAAGGCCATTGGGAATACAAAACGCCCGGCGGCCAATGGCTCTCGGTCAACGCGGCCCTCTCGGGCGGCGGCTGGCTCTATCTTTGCCGGGACAGCGAAGTGCGCTTCGTGCCTGAAACCAGGGCCACCGGCACACCTGGCACTCTCCATCTGAAAGCCCTGGACGACGCTTTAGGCCAACCTCTGACGGCCGGCCAGATCATCGACCCGGCCCTGGTCTCCGGCCAGGCCTCCTTAAGCGCGGGCGAGATCAGCCTTTCGGTGCCGGTCTTACGATCGGTGGCCCCGGCCAACAACGGCGACCAAGGTCCCCGCCCAGGCGACCCAAGGCATCGGGCCGAGCTTGAAGAACTTTGGAAAACCGGTTCCTTCTCCAGCGGCGTGCGTAAAGGGCTGGACGTGCCCGACCTGCGCCGGGCCTTCGACGGGGCCGGACAGGAAAAAGATCTGATCACCGAACTGCACGTCATCCGGGCCGCCCGCCATTCGGCCGACTACACCGACCAGGCCGTCTTCCGGCGCCTGGACCTGCTCAGCGGCCAGCACGAAACCCAAAGCCGGACCCCTTCCGAACGGCTCCCGGATACGGCCCTGAACTGGAACTTCAAAAACGGCGGTGAAAACGGCTACGCCCTTGACCGGCAACATTTCACCGGCCTTTTAGGCCAGGGCCGCCTTTTCTATCAGGCCCGCCTGGATGACGGCCGGGACCTGCCCGAATGGCTGGCTTTCGATCCCGACCGCCTGACCGTCACCATCCTGGACCCGGAAAGGCTGAGGGAAAAAACGCTGGTGGAAATCACCGCCGTACGTTCCGACGGCCGTTCAGTTCTTCTGCGGCTGACCCTGACCCCCGCGGCTTCGCCGCCCGAAGTCCGGGAGGGCGGGCCGGCGGCTGAAACAAGCGACGAAAAAGGCGAGGGCGGCGGGGAGCGGCATTCGGACGCCTCCCGGGACGGTTTTCTGAACGGGGCCGCGGCTTCTTTCCGCGATTTGTGGTCGAACGGGGCGGAAGGCGGGGGCCAAAGGGCCCTGCCCGGCGACCCGGACCTGGAGGCCAAGGTCCGGGGCTGTTCTCCGGACACGCTCCTGGCCGAAGCCCAAAAGTTCATAATGGAATTGGCTTCATAAAAATATTGTGGTATAAAGTCCTTTTCAAGGACAGCGGCCGGCGGGGCCTTGCCGCCTTCGCCGGCAATCCATTATTATCCGGAGATCAGTCGTGGACACTTCAGGTTCTTCAAACCCCCGAAAACGCCTTTTCAGGGCCGCGCCTTTGGCTTCAGCCGCCTTTTGGGGCGTCCTCCTGGGGGTTTCGTTGTTGACGTCCGGTTGCAGCCTCAAGCCGGAACCTTACACCGAAGGCCAGTTCATGACCCTGGCCCTGACCGACCAGAAAGCCCTGATGGAAGGGGTGCCGCCTCTGTCGCCGGACGGCGGGCTCAGCCTCAACGAGGCCCTGATCCGGGCCCTGGTCTTCAATCTGGACCATCGTCTGGCCATGAGCGAAAACGTCGTCCTGGAGCGCGACCGGGTGCTGGCGGCCATCTCCATGCTGCCGGATATCAGCGCCAACGGCAACTTCTACGACCGTTCCAATGAAAACGCCTCCTCCTCCATTTCCTATCAGACCAGGCA
>JAVBTP010000013.1:0-10062 GCA_031556115.1 Candidatus Adiutricaceae bacterium | reverse complement strand
CAGGTGGAATTCCAAAAGCCGTTCGGCGGCCTGGGGGCTGATCTCCAGGCCGAGGCGGTGAAAAGCCCGGCTTTTGATATCCACGCTTTCCAAAATGACGCCGTCGCAGTCAAAGACGATCACTTTCAAGGCCATGGCCGGTTCTCCGCCTGGGTCACGGTATTATAAATAAAGAGACATCGCATCACAATGCAGACAGCCCGGCAAACCTTTGCGGCCATGAGCCATGGCGGCGCGAACGTCTTCAAAGGCTTTTCCGTACCATACATCCATAATGCTGTTTTGTGAAACATCGCCCAGGGTGTTTTCGCCCAAAGCGTCATTACAACACAGGCTGACCTGGCCGTCAGGGCGAATGATAAACTGTTGAAACGGCAGCGCGCACCTCAAATCCGGATACGCGGGCTTATGGCGGCGGTTGGGCGCATTGCCGCCGCGCGAGGTTAGTATTTCCTTCGGTTTACGCATAAATACCGTAACTTTGCCCATAAGTTCGGGATGATCCGCGCAATAGTCCAGAATTTCCCGCACGGGTTTTATGCATTTCAATTCCTGCTGGTAATTGTCGATTATCAGCTCATCGAGACAGGGTATCAGGCTTTTAAATTTTTCCAGAGTAAAAAGAGTGCCGTTGGTGAACATGTGCAAACGGGCCCGGGGCAGGCGTTGGCGCGCATAGACGCAAAATTCGACAATGCGTTCATCCAGCAAAGGCTCGTTATTGGAAAACATCCCTAGCCGGCCGCCATACTGTATATCCGCCAACTGATCGATAATACGTTTAAATAACGTTTCAGGCATCAGGCTGAATGGACGCGGGTCATCTTTTTTATTTACCGGGCAGAAGGCGCAGCTTCCATTGCAGCGGTTGACGGTTTCAATTTCCATCAGTTTGAAAAGCGGGGTATGGTTTTTCACCTCATCCACATACGCTTTGATCGCTTGGGCGGTATATTCGTTGTCTTCGCAACGTTTATTATAATCCCCTTCGCTATCCGCTTCCGTGTTTTTTCCCGTGTATTTATTGACCAGGAAAGTATTGGAAGGGCCCAGGCTCACCACGCGAAACGGGTTCAATATCTTTACCCCCGCAGCAAGTTCACGCTCCAGTCTGGCCTCAATAGCCAAATGGTATTGCGGAACCGCGATAATAACGCCATCTACGAAGGCCCGCGCTTCATCCAGAGCCGTTACCCGGCAGCCGGAGATAGTTCGCCCCAGATGCGGGCTTTCAGCCCTGTCAATGAGGCCATGAAGCGCGAACAGTTTTTTTTCGGCCAAGTTCAGAAGAGTGTGGGTATAAGCATCCACCCCATACACGGCCACCGCCTTATATTTACCTATTTCATTGTCATGTAAAAATTTGACCGCCTGGTAATTGCCATAGTTCTTTATGCCCGCCTCCTCCAGTTGCCGGGAGATCGCGGCAAAATTCAGGCAGGCGATTACGAGGCCATAATCCCCATGGATCGAAAGCAATTCAGTAAAGCTGATAACCGGTTTGCCCAGGTACGTGGCGCCGGCCAAGGCGGGGTTGTTGTCCACAAAACAATGGACATTCGCCGCGCCATAAAATTCGAGAGCCTGGCGTCCCATATTGCCGGCGCCGAACAAAATCAGTTTTTCAGTCATTCCGATTTGCCTTTCATTGTCGTGGAACGCTCTGGACGCTAAAATATTCTTTTACCCGGCAGAACCCGACCCCGACCCCGGCCAGGGCTTCAAGGCCTTATCCACATAATGCCGGACATCGGCCGGGCCTTGGCCCGGGGTATGGTCCGCGCCCATAACCTTCTCAAAATCATCCCGGCGAAAAACTTCCAAACGCCCACCGGACGTGAGGTTGACGATTTCTCGGCCATTTGTCAATTCAAAAGCCCGTCGGGCTTTCAGGTAGGCCAGCTCCATTCTGTTGACCAGCGGCACATGCCAATTATACCCCTTGCCGAAATAATCGGGATGGAAATGGTTCGGGTCTTCAGCCGTCGAACGGATATCGCAACCGCTGACAATCGCCGAGGAAGGAATCGTATAGTCATGGTCAAACCCGATCAGATAGACATTTTTAAAACCCATGTAATAGGCGAGCTGCATATTGACATACGAAACAGTCCCTCCCACCCATACCCGGCGGGCGGCATCGATGCTGAAATACGGGAACCCCGCATACCGGCGAAAGTCAAGCAATATGTTGAGGAACATATTGTGGGGATGCGGCAGAATGGTTTTTTTCAGATAGGGTCCGTAAATTTTCAAGGGGCTGTTGACGGCCTGAATTTCGTATTTCCGGTCATTGGCCACATGCGTATCCTCCACACAGTAAAACGTCGGCTCGAAGCCCATCCGGTCACGGGCCAGAAAGATGGAGTTTACGCCAAATGTAAATTCATTTTTGAGTTTTCCGAGGTCTGTTTTATTGAGTGAGGGCCCGTTCCCGATAATAAAACACCTCTCCCCGATATAGCGGTTTTTGAAAAATTCTATGCTCAGATTTCCTTGCGGCTCGTTATTGAAAAAAACACATGGCCTGTGAGCCGCCGCCAGCGCCTTATCGTATAATGGCGCGACTTTCGATTCGTATTCATCGGAGAAGGCGTCGTCGTTATTATGTAAGAGTTGGTACTCATTAAGCCATAGCAAAGAATAATCCACATCACCCCGGATATAAGCGTCGGCGGTTTTTTCTTTTAAAATGGCTGAGATTTCTTCTTTGGATTTATCGCGGGTCAGGGTGATAAATGAATTGAGCTCCGCATATAGAGAACTGTTGATCGTGGTGGTCTCCCAACCGTCTTGAGTCATGATTCACGCTCCTCCTCGCTATGATCCGCATTCGCCAGGCCAGCCCGGCGGTTTAGGCTTAAAAAGGGACAGACCGGACCAAAAGCGCTTCAATTCCGCCAGGGGCTGGTTTCCGAAGTGTACAATCCGCTTTCGGCCACCCAGGGGCAGGCCAGGCAGACCGCGTTCAAATATCCCCCCCGGCCGGCCCGGTCAAACCGACGGCGAAGGGCCTCGACGCGGCGCTTCCACCAGTGGGGGTTGGTCACCGGCTCTTTGAGGCTGTATGCGGGCATCTGGGCATCCACATAATCCAAAAGCCCGTCGCGATGGTGGGCTTCCAGAAGCTTTTCCGCGCCCCGGCGGGTGAGGACATAACCGTCGGCCCCGTAGGCTTCATAATCGGCCTGAAAAACCTCGTCCAGCTCCAGCCAGGGGCGCGGCGGCGGGCCGGCCCAATTCCGGATGTTTCCGGCCAGGTTGACCCAGGACCGCCGATCATTGACGTAGATCACCTCCCGACCTTGATGCAAAAACGGTTCCAAAATCCGAAAGTCGAAGCGATAGTAGGGTATGGCGTCCTCTTCGGTGATGAAGGCCAGGGGCCGGCCGTCGGCCAGAAAGCGTTCCCAAAGGGAGAGGTGGGCCAGGCTACAGCCCAAGTGACCTTGATCGGCCTCCTGCCGGGTGGGGGCGTTCGGGCCGACTCCCAGGCCGCGGATCAGGGCCACCGGGAGGCGGCGTCCTTCGACTCCCAGCCAGGGGGTCATGGCCAGGCCGGCCCGCTCGAATTGGACCGAGGCCCAACGGTAGCCCGGCGAAGCGGGGTTGAGGGTGATCTTGTAGCTCGCCACTTCCGTCGGCGGCTCGGCCGGGCGCGGCGCCAGGCTGAGCTCGGTTCGCCATCGCAGAAGGGTAAAAGCACCTGAGGCGCCCAGTTCGGGAAAAGCGGCGTGGGCGCGGGCCAGTAATTCGGCGGTCCGCTCCCAGTCGCCGAGCGCGGTGTGGAGCTCCAAAAAGGACGGCACCAGGGCGGGGGAGGGCGGCGCGGCCAGGGCCGCCTCCAGGGCCGCCGCGAAATCCTCCAACCGCCCGTGGCGCAACCAGGCCCGGCCGTAATCGCGAAAAAAAGCGAAATCGCCGGTGCGTTCCCACATCCAAAGCTGAAAACCGGCCTCGGCCTCCAGGTCCTGATCCCGGGCGTGGAGGGCGATGAGGCTGGTGAGGTGGGGGATGAAGGCCGGGCCATAGCGCCGCATGCCCGGCGGAGCGAGAAACCGGGCCAGGCTCTCCAGGGCGAAAAGCCGCCCCTCCCGCCGGGCCAACCCTTTGAACGTCTGCTGGATATGCCCCCGAGGCACCCGGCGCCCCAGGCCGGAAGAGGGGTCCAGGCGGTCGGTGGTTTCCAGGGGGCCGTGGTCGTGCCAAAAATGTGCCACAGGGGCCAGGGCTTCCCCGATATGCCACGGAGAGAGGTCACGGCCGCCGGCCCGGTCCAGATAGGTCGACAGGGCGCGGAGAATCATGAACCGGCGCCCTTCAGGCCGCCCCGCAGGAGCGCGAGTTCCTCTTTCAGGGCCTCCAGTTCCCGCTTGTAATTCTCCATGGCCTTCAGCACTTCATTCTGAATGTGGCGCCTCAGCGCGGGATCGACGCCGCCTCCCTCCTGCGGTACGGAAAAAAGGTTCCGCCAATTCCCGTCGCCGAGAGGGGGCTTGAGATCGGGGTTCAGAGAATACCCCAGCAGATGAGAGAGGGCACCCTCGCTGACCGGCAGCAGCAGGTGAGCCCAGCGGGGGAGGCTGAAGGGGCCTAAGGCGTCTATTTCAGCCAGTGAGCCGAAAGCCGTCCGCCGGTCCGGATGGGGGGCGGCCGGCCAGAGGACGGTGATGGCCCGGCCGTTTTCCAACACGGTGGCGTAGGAAATTTCGGGGTGAAAATCGTGGGCGGCCAGGATGGCCTTGCATCCGCCGTCTTGAACCGGACCGTTCACCGGGCGAAGATCAGAGGGGAAGGTGCCGGCCAAGAGCCAGACCGTCGGCCCGTGAGCGTCGGCCAGAGCGGCCTCCAAGGCGATGTAAGCCTCTTTAAAGGGACCGGCGGCCTCGACGGTCAGCACTGGGCGGGCCGGCCCCAGAAAGCCGGCCAGCTTGTCTTGCAAAGATGAGGGCATGTAGGGCTCTCCCCGCGATTTCTCAAGTGGGTGCCTTTGGTACGACGGCCGGCCTTACGGCGGCCGTCGGTTCAAAGTTCATGGGAGATATACTACCATAGTTTTCCGGTGTGGACCACTTCCGCCGGTACCCCGGTCCATTCTCGAAGGCATAGGCGTCCCCGACAAAGGTTATTACTCCGGCCACAAAATAAGTCGTACCCGTGATTTCGCCAAAGCCCGAAATCACCGGACTTCCGCCGCCGAGAACCGATTTTGCCAACTGCCGGGTTAATGAATTCTGAGGAGACCGGGCAGGCTTTCGATTTCGGCCACCGCGGCGTCCACCAGGTCGGGCCGGCCTCGGGACTCGACGTTGAGCCGCACCAGGGGTTCGGTGTTGGAGCGGCGCAGGTTGAAGCGCCAGTCGGGCATTTCCAGGCTCAGACCGTCGAGGTCGTCCCGGCTTAAGGCCCGGGGGCCGAAGCGGTCCCAGGCGGCTTTCAGCGCGGCGGCCGGGTCTTCGGCCTGGTAATTGATTTCCCCGCTGCAGGGGAACAGGGTCTGGCGGTCGCCCACCAAGGCGGACAACGGCCGGCCGGTGGCTCCCAGGAGCCCCAGGACCACCAGCCAAGGAACCATGCCGCTGTCACAACAGGCGAAATCGGCGAAATAATGGTGGGCGCTCATCTCCCCGCCGTAAACAGCCCCTTCGGTCCGCATCCGGTCCTTGATGAAGGCGTGCCCGGTTTTGCTCTGAACCGGCCGGCCGCCCCGGCCCCGGATCAGGTCGACGGTGTTCCAGATCAGGCGCGGATCGTGTATAATGGCCGCTCCGGGATGCTTTGACAAAAAATACTCGGCCAGGAGCCCCACCAGATAATACCCCTCGATGAACCGGCCGTTCTCGTCAAAAAAGAAGCAGCGGTCAAAGTCGCCGTCCCAGGCCAGGCCCAGGCCGGCTCCATGTTTGAGGACCGTTTGGGCGGTCAGGCCCCGGTTTTCGGGCAAAAGGGGATTGGGCAGGCCCAGGGGAAAGGAGCCGTCGGGCCGGTGCCCGATCTTGACGAACTTGAGCGGGGCCCCGACCTCCGCGAGGCGGGCCTCCACTTCGTCCAGCACCGGGCCGGCCACGCCGTGGCCGCTGTTGGCCGCAATGGTCAGGGGCGGCAGTTGGGCCGGTTCGACATAACCCAGAAGATGCTCCACATATTCCCGCCGGAAGCCGGCCCGTCGGTAGCCGCCCCGCCTGGCGGCGGTCGCCGGGCCCGGGCTTTCGGCCAGGCGCCGGATCTCTTCCAGGCCGCTGCTCTGGCCCACCGGGCGGGCCCGGTCCCGGACCAGCTTGAAGCCGTTGTCGGTCACGGGATTGTGGCTGCCGGTGACTTCCACGCCTCCGGCCAGGTTTTGGCTGAAAACCGCGAAATAAATTTCCTCGGTGCCGCAGAGGCCCAGGTCGACCACCGAAGCCCCGCCGGCCCGCAGCCCGTCGCTCAGGGCGGCCTGCAACTCTTCGCTGGACAGGCGCACGTCGCGGCCCACGGCCACCTCCCGGTCAGTGTTCAGGTGCCGGGCGAAAGCCAGGCCGAGGCGAAAAGCGGTTTCCCCGGTCAGGTCCTCGCCGACCCGGCCCCGGACGTCGTTGGCTTTGAAGCAGTTTAACATGTTCGGCATCAGCGGTCTCTATTTTAAAATGGGAGATTTTATGAAAACCATCAGCCTGGAAGACTTCGCCGCCGACTGGGGGGTGGCTTCCGCCGCCGTCCCCCGGAAATTTCGGGATTATTTCTCCCAAGTCAACACGTCGCATCAGCCGACGGATAAGAATGATTTGGAAGAGTATCTCGATGCCTTCCTCAAAAAAACGGGTAAGTCAAGCGCCAGGCGCAACGACGAACAGAATTTGGACATTTTCGAGCATGGCTGGGCCGAGCACCGCCGGCTCCTGGAACGGGAATGCGCCCTCGCTTCGGTGATGCCCAAATACTACGCCAACCTCCTGCCTTACTATACCGGCGGCGACGGGCGGTTGTATAAATTCGACAACCGGGCCCTGGGAGCCGATTGGCAGGTTCTCCAAATGCGCTACCTGGCCCTGACGATATTCAAGTCGGCCGGAGCCGTGCACGAGTTCGGCAGCGGGTCCGGGCTGAACCTTCTGGCCATATCCTCCACTGTGCCCGACTTGCCTCTGGTCGGCTACGAATGGACCGAATCCGGGGTGGAGTTGGCCGACATGATCGGCCGTTTGAGCGGCCGGCCCGTGAGCGGCCGCCATTTCGACATGCTGAATCCGGACGAGTCCGTGGACCTTGAAGGCCAGGCCGTATTGACCTGTCTGTCCATCGAGCAACTGGGAGACCGCCATCAGGCCTTTCTCGATTTTCTGATCAGAAAGAAACCGGCCCTGGCCGTGCATCTGGAGCCGGACACAACCACAGCCGTCGGTTCCGTCTATCTGGAACTGGCCCGTCTTTATATGAAGATGAGGGGTTATACCCTGACCCTGACTCAAACCCTGCGCCGCCTGGAGGCGGAAGGGCGCCTCACCATCGAGTCCTGCCGCCGCCTGCCCTGGATGAGCAATTTCAACAACTGGGCCTGCACGGTCTGGAAACCGAGATGAGCGCGCCCCGCGGCTGAGGGGCGCGACCTCAACCGGCGACGTTTTTCAAAAAATCGTCGTAAGTTTGGCCCAGGCCGTCTTTTAAAGAGGTCGAGGCCCGCCAGCCCAGCTCTGACATCCGGCTGACGTCCAGGAGCTTGCGGGGGGGGCCGTCCGGCCGGGAGGAGTCGAAGCGCAATTCGCCGCTGAAACCCACGGTCCGGCCGATAAGCCCGGCCAACTCGGCAATGCTCAGATCCTCGCCGGCGCCGACGTTGAAAAGCCCGTCCCGGATCTCCGGGCGCTCCATGAAGAAGACGCAGGCCTCAGCCAGATCGTCAACGTACAGAAACTCCCGGCGGGGCCGGCCGCTGCCCCAAACGTCGAGATGAGCCTCACCGCGTTGTTTGGCTTCGTGGGCCTTGCGCAAGAGGGCCGGCAGCACGTGGCCGCCGGCCAGGTCGTAGTTGTCCCCCGGCCCGTAAAGGTTGGTGGGCATGACCGTGACGTAGCCGGTGCCATATTGCCGGTTGAAACTTTCGCATAGCTTCAGGCCGGCGATCTTGGCCAGGGCGTAGGGCTCGTTGGTGGGCTCCGGGAGCCCGGTCAGGAGATATTCCTCCCGGATGGGCTGGGGGCAGTCCCGTGGGTAAATGCAGCTGGAACCGAGGAACAGAAGCCGGTCCACCCCGGCCCGCCGAGCCCCTTCGATGAGGTTGAGTTCAATGGCCAGATTCTGGTAGATGAAATCGCCCCGGTGGATATTGTTGGCCTGGATGCCGCCGACCTTGGCCGCCGCCAGAAAAAGATAATCTGGCTTTTCGGCGGCCAGAAAGGCGAAGGTCGCGGCCTGGTCGGTGAGGTCCAACTCGGCCCGGGTCCGGACCAGAACATTTTGATAGCCGCCGGCCTGGAGACGCCGCACCAGGGCCGAACCCACCAGGCCCCGGTGTCCGGCCACATAAATTTTAGCGCACTTGTCCATGAGCTCACTCGTTGTAGTCATAGCTTTCGTAGCCGTGGCGACGGACCAGGTCGTCGCGGCGGGCGATTTCCAGGTCGGTTTTCATCATTTCGGTCACCAGTTCCTCAAAGGTGACCTTGGGAGCCCAGCCCAGTTTGGCCTTGGCCTTGGAAGCGTCGCCCAAAAGGGTTTCCACCTCGGTGGGCCGGAAATAGCGCGGGTCCACCCGCACCAGGATCCGGCCGTGTTGGTCTACCCCGGTTTCCTCCGGTCCCTGGCCCCGCCACTCGATCTTCAGCCCGGCCGCTTCAGCCGCCCGCCCCACGAAATCCCGCACACTGTGCTGGCGGCCGGTGGCGATGACGTAGTCATCCGGCCGGTCCTGCTGGAGGATCAGCCATTGGGCTTCGACGTAGTCCTGGGCGTGGCCCCAGTCGCGCAGGGCCGAAAGGTTGCCCAGGTACAGGCACTCCTGGAGCCCCAGAACGATGCGGGCCAGGGCCCGGGTGATCTTGCGGGTGACGAAGGTCTCTCCCCGGATGGGGCTTTCGTGGTTGAAGAGAATGCCGTTGGAGGCGTGGAGGCCGTAAGCCTCGCGGTAGTTGACCGTGATCCAGTAGGCATAGAGCTTGGCCACCCCGTAGGGGCTGCGGGGGTAGAAAGGGGTGGTCTCCTTCTGCGGCGTCTCCTGGACCAGACCGAAGAGTTCGGAAGTCGAGGCCTGGTAGATGCGGGTCTTTTTCTCCAGCTTCAGCAGGCGTATGGCCTCCAGCAGGCGCAGGGTGCCCAGGCCGTCGGTGTTGGCCGTGTATTCCGGGGTTTCGAAACTCACGGCCACATGGCTCATGGCCGCCAAGTTATAAATTTCGTCCGGCTGGATTTCCTGGACGATGCGGATCAGGTTGGTGGCGTCGGAGAGGTCGCCGTAGTGCAGGATAAAATCGCTGCCCGCGGCCTGGGGCTCCTTCATCAGGTGGTCGATGCGGTCGGTGTTGAACAGCGAGGCCCGCCTTTTCAGGCCGTGGACTTTATAACCCTTGCCAAGCAACAGCTCGGCCAGGTAGGCCCCGTCCTGGCCGGTTATGCCGGTAATCAAGGCTGTTTTCATTTTGTCTCCTGATCTTCATTGTGAACTCGGGCGTCCCTTTAACAGCCTATCTCACAGCGCTTTTTTCATTGGGCTCCCCCTCCGGGCTTCTTCCATAGTGATCCTGGAACCGGATTATATCGTCCTCTCCCAGATACGCCCCGCACTGGACCTCGATGATGACCAGAAGGTCGGGACCGGGATTCGAGACCTGATGGGTCTGGCCGGCTTTGATGTCGGCCGATTCGTTGGCCTCCAGCGTGAAATCCCGGCCGTCGAGGTGGACCTCGGCACGCCCGGCCGCCACCACCCAATGTTCATTGCGCTGGCAGTGAACTTGTCGGGAGATTCCCCCGCCGGCTTTTATTGCCAGGCGCTTGACCTTGTACCAGGGCCGGTCCTCTAACATATGGAAAGAGCCCCAGGGCCGGAAAACTGTGGGGAAGTCCTGGTGGGTGGGGTGTCCGGCGGCC
>JAVBTP010000189.1:0-3377 GCA_031556115.1 Candidatus Adiutricaceae bacterium | reverse complement strand
AGTTGGCGAAGTCGGTTCCCGGCGGCGGAAGTCCAGTGATTTCGGGCTTTGGCGAAATCACGGGTATAACTTATTTTGTTGCCGGAGTAATAAAAAGCACAGGCGCCCCATACTGCGGCCGAAGGGGCGGCACCGAACACCCCGTTCGAATGCGGAACGGTTGAGCCGGGAGCTCGTCGACCTGGCGACGAAAGAAAGGCGGCGAAAGAAAGGCTTTCAATTACTGAATACGCCCGCGCCCGCCAAGGTGGCTCCCCTTGACGCCGTTGCCCCGAGGTTTTGCTTTTTTCAATTGTACCTCTTGCACTATTCTGAAATCCACAATATAATCTAGAAAAGACATGTGGGCGTTCAACGCGTTTTAACGCGCCTCGCCATTTATAATCATTCCATTGTTGTTGCGCCTCCGGCCCGGCTCCCGACGGCTCTCCGGGCGAGAGCTCTTTTTTATGGGTTTATTTTGAATCATGACGATTTCGCCATAGGCCGTCCATCGGGGGGGCCGCTTGATTCCGGTTCCGACCCGGCCTTGCTGCACGCCACGCTGGTGGGGCTTTTGGAGTCCTTTACCTATCCGGCCGCGATTTTCGATGGCCGCCGGCATTTGCTGATCTGTAATCGCGAGTTTGACGGCCTTATGGGGGGAGCTTGCGGGTGGACCGATCCCCGCGAATCCCCGCTCCTGACCGCCCTTCTGGACAGTATCAGCGGCCATCCGCAAGACGGCTCTCTCTTCGAAGTCCAGGTGGAGACCACGCGGGGGACCTGGCCCGTCCTGACCTCGCTGCGGTCCTTGGCCCTGGGCGACCACCAGCCGCCGGGCCTGATCCTGTCTCTTCGGGTTTTTCTCGATTCGCCGCTGGACGCCGGTTTTTTTCGGGGTCTGGTCGCGCGCTCGTCCCTGCCCGAAGCGCTGAAGCAAATGAGCGCCTTCGCCAAGCAGGCGGAATCGGCCAACCAGGCCAAAAGCGAATTTCTGACCAATATGAGCCACGAAATCAGGACGCCCTTAAACGGCGTCCTGGGTATGATCAATCTTCTTTTGAGCACGGAACTCAATGAACAGCAAAGACGCTATGCGGAAATAAGCAAGAATTCGGGCGAATCCCTTCTCGGACTTCTGAACGACATTTTGGATTTTTCTAAAATCGAGGCGGGGCATCTGGAATTGGAGGACATTTCCTTTTCCCTGGGCGACGTTCTGGAGGACGTGGGGGAAATCGTTTCCCACCGGTTGACGAAAAAGCGGCTGCAACTGGTGTATTTTCTGGAACCCGGCTGCCCGGAGATGGTGCGGGGGGACATCGGCCGGGTGCGGCAGATTCTGGTGAATCTGGCCGGAAACGCCGTGAAATTCACCGCCGAGGGCTCCATCACCATCCAGGTGAGCCTGGACAGCGAAACCCCCCACGACTATCTTTTGCATTTTCAGGTCACCGACACCGGCCTGGGCATACCCGAAGACAAGCTCGACAAGCTTTTCTCCCCCTTCACCCAGGTGGACGCCTCCACCACCCGCAAATTCGGCGGCACCGGCCTCGGGCTTTCCATCTGCAAGCGGCTGGTCAATCTCATGGGTGGGCAGATCGGGGTGGTGAGCCAAGAAGGGCGGGGCTCCACCTTCTGGTTCACCCTGCGTCTGGGCCGGGCCGAAGGCGGGGACCAGCCGCCGGCCCGGCTGGCAGGGCGGGCGCTCCTGGTGGCTCCGGAGCACGCCCTGGCCATGCCCCGGGTGACGCTCAGCGGCCTGGGCCTTACGGTGCTGGACACTTCGGACATACTGCAAGCCCGCCGGGTGATCGCCGAGACCGACCCTCCGCGCGTCGTGCTGGTGGATTACGACCTGGGCCTGGAGCCGGCGCTGGAGTTGGCCGCTTTCATAAAAGAGAAATCGGGCCAGAGCCTGATGCTCCTGCTGCTTCCCACCCTGGATTTCAGGCATGAGTCGCGTCTTTTGAAAAACGCGGGCTATACGCGCATCCTGACCAAACCCCTCAAGAAGTCGGAGCTTTTCAACGCTCTGGTGGAAGGCGCCTCGGAGCGCCACAAAGTTACGGAACTCACCGCCGCGGGCAAGCTCGAGGCCGGCCGGTTCAAGCTGCTCCTGGTCGAGGATAACCAGGTCAACCAGATGGTGGCCCTGGGCTTTTTGAAGAAAATGGGGTATATGGCCGATGTGGTGGCCAATGGGCAGGAGGCCGTGGCCGCCCTGGCCCACATTCATTATGATTTGGTGTTGATGGATTGCCAGATGCCGGTCATGGACGGCTATGAGGCCACCGCCCTGATCCGCAGCGGCGAAAGCCCGGCCCTGGACCTGACCGTGCCCATCATCGCCATGACGGCCAACGCCATGATGGGCGACAGGGAAAAATGCCTGAGCGTGGGCATGAACGATTATATCAGCAAGCCCATCATACCGGGGCAACTACAACAGGTTCTGCAAAAATGGCTGGGCCGTAAAAAGGAAGAGCCCATGCCGGCGCCGAAAAAAACCAAACTGAAACCCGCCTGGGAACGATTCGCCAAAACGAGGAGGCCACTATGAACGAAATCATCAAAGCCATGATGGAAAGGCGCAGTATTCGCCACTATACGCCCGAGCCCGTGAGTGACGAGGACCTGAGCGCCATTATCGAGGCCGGTCAATACGCCCCCTCCTCCTTCAATAACCAGGCTCTGCATATCACGGTTCTGTGCAACCCCGAAGCGATCGCCAAGCTCAACGCGGTGGTGAAGGCCTCGACCATGAAGCCGAATTATGATTACTTCATCGATCTGGTGTCGCAGCCCAACTTCACCATCAACAACACGAACGCCCCGATCTTCATCATAGTTTCCGTCGACCCCGACAAGAGCGATTTTCCGGCCGAGGACGGGTCCATGGTCATGGCCAACATCCTCTTGGCCGCCCACGCCCTGGGCCTGGGGGCCTGCTGGGTCAAGCAGGTGGCCCCCTTGACCGACGAGCCGGACACCCGGCGGGTGTTGACCGAACTGGGCGTACCCGAGCAGTATGCGGTCATCGGCTGCGCCTGCGTGGGCCATCGCGGCGGCCTGAACCCCGCGCCGCTGCCGCGTAAGACCACGGTGAATTTTGTGAGGTGATTTCCCGTCGGGACAAAGGCCGGGCCCTCGATGTCCGCGCTGGTCACGGGGAATTCCGGCCGGTGCCCGGGCCGGGGACCATCGGCGGCTTGCCCCAGGCCGGTTGGCCGGCCCTGCCGGGCGTCCTGTCGGGCCCGCCGCTCTCCCATCGCTTCAGCGCCCGTTATACCGGAATCGAGGGAAACCCTGGAGCGCCGCCCCGGCCGGGGGGCGGCGGGGCGCCTCTTGGACGCGGGGACCGGCCCCCTGGACACCGCCGGCTTGCTGAT
>JAVBTP010000073.1:0-10764 GCA_031556115.1 Candidatus Adiutricaceae bacterium | reverse complement strand
AGGCCGACCTGGAAACCCTGTTCGAACGCGCCCGCAAGCGCCTCGAGGCCATGATGTCCGAGGGCGTGACCACCGTCGAGGTCAAGAGCGGCTACGGGCTGGACCTCGACAACGAGCGCAAGCTCCTCACCGTGGCCCGGGCTCTGGCGGAAAATTATCCGGTCGACATCTCGGCCACGCTTCTGGCCGCCCACAGCGTGCCCCCCGAGTTCGCCGGCCGGGCCGACGACTACATGACCGAGATCTGCCTCCGGATCATGCCCGCGCTGTGGAGCGAGGACCTCTTTGAAACCGTGGACATTTTTTCGGAAAACATAGCCTTCAGCCACGCCCAGACGGAAAGGCTCTTCCGGGCCGCGGATGAACTGGGCATTCCGGTCAAGGCCCACGCCGAGCAGATGTCCAACATCGGGGCCAGCGCCCTGGTGGCCAAGCATCACGGCCGGTCCGTGGACCATATCGAACACCTGGATGAAGAATCCATCAAGGCCTTGAAAGCCAGCGGCACCGTGGCCGCGCTCCTCCCCATGGCCTTCTTTTTCCTGAAAGACACCCGGGTGCCGCCGGTGGCTCTCCTGCGGCGCTACGGGGTGCCCATGGCCGTGGCCACGGATTACAACCCGGGCACCAGCCCCTTTACCTCCATCCGCCAGGCCATGAGCATGGCCTGCACCCTCTTCGGCCTGACCCCGGCCGAGGCCCTGGCCGGGGCCACCCGCCACGCGGCCCGGGCCCTGGGGCGGGAAAAACACCAGGGGCAACTGCGAACAGGTTTTCAGGCCAACTTCGCGGTCTGGGACGTGCGGCGGCCGGTGGAAATTTTCTACGAACTGGGCTACAATCCCCTGCTGGAGAGGATATTCGACGGCCGGCCGGCTCTGTGAAATATTTTGATCGGGGAGCGGCCGGCTTCCGGCGGTTCCCCGATCTCCTGAAGGAGTTTTTCCGCGATGGCGAAAATAGTGGAGTGCGTTCCCAATTTCAGCGAAGGCCGCGACCGGGCGGTCATCGAGGCCCTGGCCCGAGAGGCGCGCGGCGTGGCGGGGGTCACGTTGTTGGATTATTCAAGCGATGCCAGCCATAACCGCAGCGTCTTCACCCTGGTGGGCGACCCCGAGGGCCTGGCCGAGGCGGCTTTCAGGCTGACCAGGCTGGCCGCCGAGAAGATCGACCTCACCAGGCACCGGGGCGAGCACCCCCGCATGGGCGCCACCGATGTCATTCCCTTCATCCCCGTCAAGGACGTCACCGCCGCCGACTGCGTGGAGATTTCCAAAAAAGTGGCCAGGCGCATCGCCGACGAACTGCAAATCCCCACCTTCCTCTATGAGGACTCGGCGTCCAGCGAAAGCCGCCGCAACCTGGCCGACGTCCGCCAGGGCCAGTTCGAGGGTTTAGCGGAAAAAATCCTGCGGCCCGAGTGGGCTCCCGACTACGGCGAGAGAAAAATCCACCCCACGGCCGGCGCCACCGCCGTCGGGGCCCGGATGCCCCTCATCGCCTACAACATCAACCTCGGCACCTCGGACCTCAACATCGCCAAGGCCATCGCCAAGGCCGTGCGTTCGGCCACGGGCGGGTTCAAGTACTGCAAGGCTCTCGGCGTCATGCTGGAGGACCGTAACATCGCCCAGGTGTCCATGAACCTGGTCAACTATGAGGGCACACCCGTCTACCGCGTCTTTGAGGCCGTTCGGGCCGAGGCCGCGCGCTGGGGCGTTCCCATCATCGGCAGCGAACTCATCGGCCTGGCTCCGGCCAAGGCCCTGATAGACTGCGCCGAGTATTATTTGAAGATAGAGAACTTCGACTTCCGCAAGCAGGTTTTGGAAAATCACCTCTTGGGTTGAACCGGTCACGGGAAAGGATTTGTCATGAAATTGGTTGAGAGAACGGTTAGTGGTTTTTCGGAAATTCTGGCCTCCGGGGCGCCCGCGCCCGGCGGGGGCTCCACCGCGGCTCTGGCGGGCGCCCTGGGGGCGGCCTTGATCCACATGGTCGCGGCCTTGACCACCGGCAAGGCCAAATATGCCGGACACCAGGGGACCATTGACCGCCTGCTCGCGGAGTCGGAGGAAATCCGCCGCAAATTTTTAGACGTCATCGACCGGGACACCGAGGCCTTCAATTCCGTGACCGCGGTTTTCGCCCTGCCGAAAAGCACCGAGGCGGAAAAGGCGGCCCGCCAGGCGGCCATGCAGGAGGCCCTGAAGACCTGCACCGAAACCCCGCGGGAGATGATGGAGCTGGCCCTGGCCGCCCTGGAGTTGGCCGCCACGGCCGTCGGCAAGACCAACGCCAGCGCGGCCAGCGATTTCGGGGTGGCCGCGCTCAGCCTGAAGGCGGGCCTCCAGGGGGCGTGGCTCAATGTCCTGATCAACGTCTCCGGGCTTGACGATCAGGCCTTTGCCGCCCGGTGCCGGGCCGAGGGCGAAAAGATTCTGGCCAAGGCCCTGCCCCTGGCCGACGAGCTCTATGACGGCGTCGTGGCCGGCCTGCAATAGACCTTGCCCCCACATGGCCATTTGATATTAACCAGGCGGTTGGCGAAGTCGGTTCTCGGCGGCGGAAGTCCAGTGATTTCGGGCTTTGGCGAAATCACGGGTACGACTTATTTTGTTGCCGGAGTAATAATGGGCCGGCGGCGGGCTTCCGCCGCCGGTTTTCCTGCGGGCCAGGCGTCTTCCGATCAAGTGACTTTTGAGCGGGGATTGAAGATAAGGAGATCGACGCATGAAAATCACCATCACCGAGGAGAATCTGTCCTTAGCCCAGATGCGGGCGGCCTGGCGAGGCCCGGTGGAAGTGGAGTTGAACCGGGACGTGGCCGCCGGCATCCAGCGCAGTGTGGATTGCGTGGACGCGGTGATCGGTGAAAACCGGATCGTCTACGGCATCAATACCGGTTTCGGGGTTCTGGTGGATCGGCACATCGGCCTGGACGACCTCCGGCTTTTGCAGCGCTCTCTGGTTTTGTCACATGCGGCCGGAGTGGGGAAACCGGTGGGCGACGACTTGACCCGGCTGATCATGCTGCTGAAAGTCAAGGGCTTGTCGAGGGGGTTCTCCGGGGTGAGGCTGGAGGTGATCGAGGCCCTGGTGGCGATGATCAACGCCGGGGTGTATCCTATAATTCCCGAAAAAGGTTCGGTGGGGGCTTCGGGCGATTTGGCGCCGCTGGCCCATCTGTCCCTGGTCCTCATCGGTGAAGGGTGGGCCAACTGTCAGGGCCGCCGGCTGCCCGGCCGGGAGGCCCTGGAGGCGGCTGGGCTCAAGCCGGTGGTCCTGGGGCCCAAGGAAGGGTTGGGCCTTTTGAACGGCACCCAGGTTTCCACGGCCTTTGCCCTCAAAGGCCTGTTCCTTGCCGAGGAACTCTTCGCCGCGGCCGTGGCCTGCGGCTCTTTGACCGTGGAGGCGGCCTCGGCCTCCCGCACCCCCTTTGACGCCCGCATTCAACAGGCGCGGGGGCAGCGAGGGCAGATCGACGCGGCGTTCTGCTATCGGACCCTGTTGACGGACCGCAGCGAAATTTCCATTGATCACGCCAACTGCGGCAAAGTGCAGGACCCGTATTCCCTGCGCTGCCAGCCCCAGATCATGGGCGCCTGCCTGACCCAGATGCGGAACGCGGCCGAGGTGCTGGCGGTGGAAGGCAACGCCGCCTCCGACAATCCCCTGATCTTTGCCGAGAGCGGGGATATCGTCTCCGGGGGCAATTTCCACGCCGAGCCGGTGGCCATGGCCGCCGACAACCTGGCCCTGAGCCTGTCGGAGATGGCGGCCCTTTCGGAGCGCCGCATCGCCTTGCTGATGGACGCCAGGCTTTCCAAGCTGCCGCCTTTTCTGGTGGCCAACGCGGGGGTCAATTCCGGTTTCATGATCGCCCAGGTGACCGCGGCCGCCCTGGCCAGCCAGAACAAGACCCTGGCCTTCCCCTCCTCGGTGGACAGCCTGCCCACCTCGGCCAACCAGGAGGACCAGGTCTCCATGGCCCCCAACGGCGGGCGCCGGCTGTGGGAAATGGCCGACAATTTACGGAACATTTTGGCCATCGAGTGGCTGAGCGCCGTTCAGGGCCTGGATTTCAAAAAGGGCCTCAAGTCCACCCCGGTGCTGGAAGGGTTGCGGGCCAGGCTGCGGCAGGTGGTGCCCCATTACGACCGCGACCGCTTTTTCGCCCCGGACATCGAGGCCGCTGAAAGCCTTATCGCTGAGGGCGCCTTTGAAGGGCTGATGCCTGACGGAATTTTCCCCAGCCGGGCTTGAAGTCCCGCTTAAATAGTAACCCGGCAGTTGGCGAAGTCGGTTCTCGGCGGCGGAAGTCCAGTGATTTCGGGCTTTGGCGAAACCACGGCTATGAATGCTCACGGGGACGGGTCAGACGATCCGGCGCCCCCCCGGTCCAGGCCGGGGGCCTGTTTCAGAAAACCGGTCCGGCGCCGCAGCTGGCGGAAGAAGAGGCCCAGGCAGATCGACTGGGTGGCGTAGAATAAAAGGTAGGATATCCACAGGCCGTCATTGCCCAACGGCGGGGTCAGGAGGCGGCGGAACAGGATGAAGCCGGCCAGGGCCACGAACATCATGTTGCGGATGGGCGCGGTGTGGGTGGCCCCGGTGTAGAAGCCGTACAGGGTCAGGCCCAGGCCGGCGCAGACGGGGTAGAGCATGACGTAGGTCTGATATCGGCCGGTGAGGTCCAGCACCACCAGGTTGTCGGTGAACAGGGTCAGGAGAGCCGAACTCCCCACCCCATAGGCGCCCACCATGACCGCCGCCATGATCGCCAGCCATTTGAGGCTCATGGCCCTGGTGGATTCGAACAGTTCCTGGTCCCTGAGGCCCACGGCCCGGCCGGTGTAGAGACTGGCGGTATTGCCCATGCCGTCGAGGAGATACGACAGGATATACTGGACCTGCAAAAGCACCGCGTTGGCCGCCAGCACTTCCGTGCCGAAGGAAGCCCCGGAGGCCGCGAAGAGGTTGTTGACGGTCATCAGGCACGCGGTCCTGATCATCAGGTTCCCGTTGGTTTTCATCAGGTCCCCAAAGGCCCGCCACTTGAACAGGATTTCAGGCGGCACCTCCCACCAGTGAAACCCGCCGTATTTGTGCATCAACCACAGGCCCGCCGCGCAGTTGTAGCCCTGGGCGATGAGCGAGGCCCAGGCCACCCCGTCCACTCCCCAGCCGAAACCGTTGACGAACAAAAAGCACAGGATTATGTTCAGGACGTTGGCCGAAACCTGCATGATCAGCGTGGCCCGGATCCGGGCCTGGCCCATCAGCCAGCCCAGGGCCACATATCCCACCAGGGTGAAGGGGGCCCCCCAGACCAGGAGCGTGAAGTAGCGGGCGGTGATGTCCGCCACATATTCCGCGGGATCCACGAATCGGAGAAAGGCGTTGAGGATGGGGGCCTGAAGAACGACAATGAATAGGCTGAAAACCAGGGCCAGGACCAGGGGGCGGCAAAAAGACATGACCCGGTCTTCCCACAGGCCCGTGCCCAGGGCCTGGGCCGCGTAGCCTGAAGTGCTCACCCGCAGAAAACCGAACAGCCAGTAGATGGTGTTGAATAAAATGGCCCCCAGGGAGACGCCGGCGATATAGGCCGGGTCGGGCAGCCGCCCCATCACCGCCGTGCTCACCGCCCCCATCAGGGGCTGGGTCACGGTGGAAAACATGAAAGGCAGGACCACGCCCAGGTATTCCCGGTTTCGCAGCTTGGTCATCCCTTTGGCCTCGTGTTTCGTTGAAAAGAATTGTGGGCGCTTCTCTAACCGTCCATGGCGATGGGGAGCGGTCTTCTTGGCGTGATGCGGCGGCCTGTGACCGGGGAGGCGAAATATAAGGCCCCCGCCAAAATGCGGGCGGGGGCGTCAAGTCTTCGGGCCAGGCGGTGCGCGTGGGCCATGATTCGGAAATCGGCAAACGCGGCTGATCACCGATAAAAGATCTCGTGGTTCTCGTCGGCCGGCCTTTATTTTTTCGGGGCCTCATCGCAGGCCAAAACCCCTCCGGTGGACCAGTTTTCGCGCTTCGTGTCGTTGATGACAATTGTCACCCCCTCGGGCGGAGTTTCCAAAACGCGGGAGACGACCTCCGTCAATTCGGTCACCAGTTGCCGTTTCTTCTCGACGGTGCGGCCTTCGTACATGTCAATCACCAGGTGCGGCATAAGCGTTCCTTTCCGTCCCTTCCGCCTCGGCTTAAAAGGGGTAATCTTATGGAAATCAGAGGCTTGGGTTTGTCCGGCCCACGATCGGGGCGGGGGCGGGTTCACCGAAGCGCGAACCCCGGAGGGCGTTCGTCCTCAAAACTTTCCCTTATGTTAAAGCGGGCCGCGTTTCTTGTCAATAACCGGCGGCCGGGAAAGAACTTGCTTGGCGGCCGGCTCTCTATGGTATAGTGAACCGCGGCCCGCCGCGCGAAGACGTCGGGCGCTTGGGAAGAGGGGGCATGAAAAATTTCAAGATAGTGGTGGAATACGACGGCCGGGATTTCGCCGGCTGGCAGCGACAGAGCCCTGGCGCCGGCCCGACGGTGCAGGGGGTGCTGGAAGCGGCCCTGGGGCGCCTTTGCGCCCATCCGGTGACCGTCCACGGCAGTGGGCGCACCGACGCGGGGGTCCATGCCCGGGGCCAGGTGGCCAGCTTCACCACCCCCAGCGCCCGGACCGGGGAACAGATCGTCCGGGGCCTGAACTGTCTCCTGCCGCCCGCGGCGGCCGTGCTGTCGGCCCGGGAGATGCCTCCAGATTTTCATGCCCGCTTCAGCGCCGTGGGCAAGACGTATGAATATGACCTCCTGGTCACTCCCACCCGGCGGCCCCTCTGGGATGGCCGCGCCTGGTGGGTGGGGCCGAATCTCGACTGGGCGGCCCTGGCCCTGGCCCTGCCGGCCCTGGTGGGGGAGCGTGATTTCGCCGCCTTTCAGTCCGCGGGCAGTGAGGTCCGCAGCACGGTGCGGGCTCTTTGGCGGGCCGAATTGAGCGCCCCCGCGCCGGAGCTTCGGCGCCTGACCTTCAGCGGATCCGGGTTTTTGCGGCATATGGTCCGGGCCATGGTGGGGGTGCTGGTGGAAATAGGCCGAGGCCGCCAGGCGGCGGCCTCGCTTCCGGAAATTTTAGCCGCCGGCCGGCGGGAGTGTTCGGGACCCACCGCCCCGCCGGACGGTCTCTATCTGGTTGAGGTTTTATATGGGCCGCGAACCGACTTCGGTTTTGACCGCGAGAGGCTTTGAAAGCCCGTCCTTACCTTTTATAGGCGTCGATCTCCACTTCGCCTGGAACCAGGACCAGGTCGATGAGATAATCGAGGAACGAGGTGAACGTCAGGCCATAGGTTTTGGCCATTTTAGGGAGCAAGCTGCCCGAAGTCAGGCCGGGCAGGGTGTTGGTCTCCAGCAAATACATTTTTCCCTCGGATTCGATGAGGTCGGAACGGGACAGGCCCCGACATCCCAAAGCCTGGTGGGCGGCCACGGCCAGGCGCTGCACTTCAGCGGTCAAGGCGGCCGACACCGGGGCCGGGCAGATTTCCCGGGCCTGACCCGGCTCGTACTTGGCCGAATAGTCGAAGAAGCGGTGGCCGTCAGCCGGGATAATCTCGATCGGCGGCAAGGCCGTCAGCCGTTGATTGCCCACCACCCCGCAGGTCATCTCCCGGCCGGGGAGATATTTTTCCAACAGCGCGGCTCCGTCGAGGTCAAAAACCCGGGTCAGGGCGGTGACCAATTCCCCCTCGCTTTCCACGATGGACAGGCCCACCGAAGAGCCCTGGCGCAGCGGCTTGACCACCACCGGAGAACCCAGGGCCTGAAAAGCGCGGGCGGCCAGATTGGCCAGTTCGGTGGCCGGGGCCTTGGCCACCACCAGATCCGGGGCCACGGGGAGGCCCGCCTGGCGATAGACGCGTTTAGCCGCTTCCTTGTCCATGGCCAGGGCGCTGGACAGGACCCCGCTGCCGGTATAGGGCAGGCTGATCATTTCGCAAAAACCCTGCATGGTGCCGTCTTCGCCGAAGGGGCCGTGCAGGGCCAGAAACGCCAGGTCGAGCCCGGCGGCGTCCTCGGCCAGGCGCCCGAGATCCTTGGCCGGATCATAAACCGCCACCGAATAGCGGTCGCGGTCGATATGGGCCAGAACCTCGCTTCCGGAGGCCAAAGAGACCTCCCGCTCGCTGGATCGGCCGCCCATGACGAGGGCCACTCTGATTTTGTTGGGCATGCGTACCTCCCCGCTCAGACCCGACCCGACCACCCCTGGGAACCTCTAATTGAGAAGAATGTTGTTTGCCCAAACAACACAAGGCCATCTCCCACGATGACCTTGTGTTGTTTGTAATAAATTATGGCGCCGGTCAGGCGGCTTTGGCGGCCGCGTCCATCTGCTTGGCCAGTCGGGCGATGCGCCTGGAGGCG
Source organism: Candidatus Adiutricaceae bacterium (assembly GCA_031556115.1). GTDB lineage: Bacteria > Desulfobacterota > Desulfarculia > Adiutricales > Adiutricaceae > Adiutrix. Next base: position 2,343 of record JAVBTP010000073.1, on the reverse strand, counting down.
TTGCGACGGTGCAGCGTCCCTTTGGAGGCCGCCTGGTCGAGGGCGCTCATGGCTTTTTTCAGGGCCTCGGCTGAAACTTCCGTGGGTTCGCCTAGAGCCGCCCGGGCCTGTTTGACGGCGTTTTTGACTTTGGTTTTATTGACGCGGTTGCGGGTCCGCCGAGTTTCGCTTTGACGGGCTCTTTTCAGGGCTGATTTATGGTTGGCCAAGAGAGTCTCCTTCTTGTATAAAGACCTGTGCGGTCGTGTATGATAATGACTGTCGACCGCCTGGCTATGGTCGAGAGTGAAGTGGTATTATATAAATTTTGATGGGAGATTGTCAATCACTAAAATGAAAGAGAACCACCAAATCGTGCGGGCCGCCTCGGTGGTGGGAGCCGCGACCTTGCTTTCCCGATTGGCCGGCCTGGCCCGCGATCAGGTGACCGCTTATTATTTCGGCACATCCATCGCCGCCGCCGCCTTTGTCGTGGCTTTTCGCATTCCCAACCTTTTCCGCCGGCTTTTGGCCGAAGGGGCGTTGACCGTGGCTTTTGTGCCGGTCTTCAGCCGGACCCTGGCCGAGGGCGGCCAACCGGCCGCCGGTGATCTGTTTAAGAGCATGTTCACCCTGCTCACCTTGGCCTTGCTGAGCTTATGTGTCTTGGGTATGGTTTTCGCGCCGGAGGTGGTGTCGGTCATGGCGCCTGGATTTCAGGATGACCCGGAAAAATTCCGGCTCACCGTTTTTTTGACCCGGGTGCTGTTCCCCTATATATTCTTCATGGGCCTGGGGGCTTTGTTCATGGGGGCCTTGAACGCCTGCGGCTATTTCGCCCTGCCGGCCTTGGGGCCTTTTATGGGCAATTTAGCCATGATCGCCGGCGCCGTGTGGCTGGGTTCGAAAATGGACCCGCCCATTTTGGCTTTGGCCCTGGGAGCCTTGCTGGGTGGGTTTTTCCAATTGGCCATTCAATGGCCCAGCCTCAAGCGCGCCGGATTGCGCCTTCGCCCCCGCTTCGTCTTCAGGTCCCCGGAAGTCAAAAAAATTCTGCTGCTGATGGGGCCGGCCTCGTTGGGGGCGGCGGTATATCAGATATCGGTGTTCATCAACACCATTTTAGCTTCTTTTCTGCCGGCCGGCAGCATCCCCTGGCTGTATTACGCCGACCGTCTGGTGCAGTTCCCTTTGGGTGTTTTCACCATGGCCATCGGGGCCGCGGCCCTGCCGGCCCTGGCCCGTCAAAGCGCCCAGGGCGATCGGGAGGGCTTTATTTCCAGCACCCGCTTCGCCTTGGGGCTGTCGTTTTTTATCACGGTCCCCGCCATGATCGGCCTGGCCGTTCTGGCTTTGCCGCTGGTCACCTTCCTTTTTCAGCGGGGAGAATTCACGGCGGCCGGTTCTTTGGGCACGGCCGCCGCCCTTCAGGGGTATGTGGTGGGTCTGCCCTTCCTCTCCGGCGCGGGGATTCTGGCCCGGGTTTTCTACAGTCGGACCAACACCCGGACCCCGACTCTGGTGGCCGCTGGATCTTTGACTCTGGGGGTCGTCATGGCCCTGATTTTAATGCGGCCTTTTAACCATGTCGGCCTGGCCCTGGCGAGTTCTTTGACCAGCGTGGTGAATTTTTTCTGGCTTTACGGACTGCTCTCTTTTCGGGATAAGGATTTTCCGCAAAAGGAAATTATGCGGGAAGTGGGGAGCTATCTCCTGATCGCCGTGGCCATGGGCGCGGCCGTCTGGCCTCTGGGCGGATGGGCCATGGCCTCCGATTCGTTGTGGGGGGTGGGGTGGAAGACCGTGGTGGCGGTGGCTGCGGGCATGTTGGTGTATCTGGGGATTTCGGCGGCGACCCGTCGGCCGCATCTCGCCCCGGTGATCAAAGTGGTGAAGCGGAAGCTGGGACGATGAGAGTCTCTGAACGGGTCGATAAAAACAATTGACTTTTGCGTGGTTTTGGATTATAAAGACCATCTGTGCGTGTGGGAACACCCCCGTGAGGTCTTCCCGGCCCATATGAGGTGGCGGCTCTGGCCGCGACCCGGCTGAAAGCGGTTTTCGGACCAGGAAGCCCAAAGCTGTAAGCCGGTGGAGAGCGCTCAAGGTCTACCGCTCGCTCTGTGGGTTGTTAACTCAGTCGGTAGAGTATCTGCCTTTTAAGCAGAGAGTCGCGGGTTCGAGTCCCGCACGACCCACTAACCAAAAATTTTGTTCCGGTGTGTTTTCCCAAAAACGGCCGGTGAAAGTATAAGCCGATCAGCGAATTTTTGTCGTTGGTCCATTGCGTCCCCATCGTCTAGCCTGGTCCAGGACACCGGCCTTTCACGCCGGCGACAGGGGTTCAAATCCCCTTGGGGACGC
>JAVBTP010000254.1:0-3516 GCA_031556115.1 Candidatus Adiutricaceae bacterium | reverse complement strand
TCGTCCGCCGAGTGGAAATACAAAAAGCCAACACCCCACCCCTGGGGATTTTGGCGGACCTCCTCGCAACCGCCCGCGCCCGCAGGTCAACGCCGGCCGGATCCGCCCGGGCGCCGGCCGCCGGATCCGCTCCGGCCGCCGCCCTTTTATTTGAGGCGATAGGTGATCAGACCGTGGGTCGGATCATAGGGAGACACGGCCACTTCCACCCGGTCGCCCATAAGGACGCGGATTTTAAAGCGTTTCAGCCGGCCGGAGAGCATGGCCCGAATTTTGACCCCCTCCGCCGTTTCAACTTCCATATGGCCGCCGCCCAAAGTCTGGGTGACCTTGCCTTCCAATTTGATTAAATCTTCGCGAGCCAAGTTTCCTCCGATCAAAATAAATTCTATTTAGTATATAGTACCGAATCGTCTTTAGTCAAGGGCCGTCAAACTCTTTATACCATTTCGCCATCAAGGGGAGGCCATCCTGACGGCGCCAGGGCCGGGCCCCGTCAGAGCCACCAGGGCTTCCACATGACTGGTGCGGGGGAACATGTCCAGGGCCATCAGGCGCCGGGGCCGATAGCCCAGGGAGGCCAGGGCCGGCAGATCGCGGCCCAGCACCGCCGGATGGCAGGCCACGTAGACGATCAGCTTGGGCCGCAGAACGGCCAGGGCCGGGGCCAGGTCCCGGGCCCCGGCCCGGGGGGGGTCCAGAACCACCAGGTCGAAGGTCCGGCCCTGGCGGGCCAACCGCGCCACCGCGCTTTCGCTCCGGTCCCCGATGACGGTCAGGCCGGCCAGGCCCCGGCCGTTTTCCCGTGCCGCCCGAACCCCGGCCGGGGCTTCCTCCACCGCCGTGACCGTCAGGCCCGCTTTCAAAAGCGGCAGAGCGATGTTGCCCAGACCGGAATACAAATCCAGGGCCCGGCCGGGGATCAAAGGGCCGGCCAGTTCCAGAATTTTTTCCACCAAAAGGCGGTTGACGCCAGGGTTGACCTGGGTGAAGCCGCCCGGCGCGGCCAGAAGGGTCAAATTCCATTCCGGCCAAAAAGCCACCGGCAGGCGGTCCGGACCGGAGGGCGCCAGCCGGCGGGGGGCGGCCCCGGCAGTGGCCCGGACGAAAAGGCCCACTTCGGGCCAGCCCTGTTCCGCCAAAAGCTCAGGCAACCCGGCCCAGGCCGGCCCGGGTCCGGGGAGCGGGGCCGGCGCGGGGCCCCGGCGGCCCCGGCCGCCGGGGGGCGGGCTCGATCCGGGGCTGAAGACGGCCATCAGGCCCGCACCGGCCACCGCCTTCATCACGCTGATTTCCATCGGATTCCGGGCGGCGGCGGGACCACGGCCCGCCCAGATTCGCAGGGCCTGGACCAGGCGTCCCAGTTCCTGAGCCAATAGCAGGCAGTCGTAATATTCCACCAGGCGCCGCTGCTGATCATAAAAACCCACGCCCGGCGAACCGTCGGCCCGCCGGTCCAGATGCAGGGTGGCCCGGGCGCGGTAGCGCTCCCGCCGCGGCGATTCAACCAGTTCCAGCGGCAGCCCCAGCCCCTCGGCCAGATCGCCCAGAGCGGCCCGGCTTTTCAAGCCCAACGCCGCCTCCGGCGCGGCCCACAGAAAATCGCAGCCGCCGCAACGCCCCGCCAGGGGACAATCCGGCTCCCGGCGCCAGGGCGAGGTGGTCAAAACCCGGCTCACCCGCCCCCGGCGGACGCCGCGCCGGGCCTCCCCCAATTCGGCCAGCACCCGCTCGCCGGGCAGGGCGCCGGACACCAGCACGGTCTCCCCGCCGTGCCGGACCAGACCCAGACCGCCGGCGACCAGCTTTTCCACATAAACCTCAGTGAGGGGCTTCATAAAACCAAACTTTCACGATATACTGGGCCATTCCTCGGAATCCCCGGAAAGGACGGCCAAATGAAAAAGGAAATAAAAAGAGCACAGTACCGACAGATCATGCCCGACCACTTCCCCCCCGAGATCTCCCTCAAACTCGGCGACACCACTCTCATCTACCACAAACAGGTTTACAAAATCAAATCCGAAGAGGCCCAGGTGGTGGAAGGCGGTCTGCGCTACGGGGAAAATCCGGGGCAGGAGGCGGCCCTCTACCGCCTGGTCAACGGCCACCTGACCCAGGCCGGGGTCAGATATGTGGGGCCCAAGGAAGCCCTGGTGTCGGCCCTGGCCGACGGCGACCCGGCCACCAATATGATGTTCGGCTGCGGCAAGCATCCCTCCAAAACGAATCTCACCGATGTGGACGCGGCCCTGGGCATCCTGCGCTTCATCACCGAAAAGCCGGCCGCGGTCATCATCAAGCACAACAACCCCTCCGGCGCGGCTCAGGCCAAGAGCGTCAAAAGCGCCTTTGAAAAAGCCTGGGCCGCCGACCGGGTGGCCGCCTTCGGCGGGGCGGCCGTCGTCAACCGCCCGGTGGACAAGGCCACGGCCCGGGCCATGAACAGCCGTTACCTGGAAGTGGTGGCCGCTCCGGACTATGAGGAGGGGGCGCTGGAAATTCTGGGGTGCAAAAAAGATCTGCGCATCTTCAAGATCAAAAATATCGACAAACTGGACCGCCTGGCCGCCAAGCGGTTTCTCGACATCAAAAGCCTGCTGGACGGCGGCCTGATCCTCCAACAGTCGCCCCTCAACGCCATCCGCTCGCCCCGGGACTTTCTCCCGGCCACCGTCGAGCACCAGGGCCGGGTCTATCGAGCCCAGCGCCAGCCCAACGCCCGCGAGTCGGCCGACCTGGTTTTCGGTTGGGCGGTGGAACAGGGAGTGACCTCCAACTCGGTGCTCTTGGTCAAAAACGGCCAGACCGTGGCCATCGGGGCCGGCGGCCAGGATCGGGTGGGCATTGTGGAAATGGCCGTCTGGAAGGCCTATCGTAATTTCGCCGACGCTCTGTGCGCCGAGCGGCACCGGATGACGTACAAAGAACTGCAATTGGCCGTCGAACAAAAGCGGGCCAAAAAAAGTCTTTTGCGGGAAATCGATCTGGCCGCTTTGGAGGCCAAGGGCGGCCTGACGGGTTCGGCCATGGTTTCCGACGCCTTTTTCCCCTTTCGGGACGGCGTGGACGTGGCCCTTCGCCAGGGCGTCTCGGCCATCGCCCACCCCGGCGGCTCCCTTCGGGACTGGGAGAGCCTCGAAGCCGTCAATCAGGCCACGCCCACGGCGGCCATGGTCTTCACCGGCCAGCGGGCCTTTAAGCATTAATCCGGAAACCATATCGGCCTTTTTTACGGAGTGGGCCCACGAGCATATGGAAGGGTGTCCGCCCTTTGACGACTGCGGGCTGGGCGCGGCCTTCGAAACAGGAGCCCGGTTCTTATTACTCCGGCAACAAAATAAGTCGTACCCGTGATTTCGCCAAAGCCCGAAATCACGAGTACCCCGTAACTTCTTAAGTTACGGGGTACCCGTGGAAGCCCGCCAGGGCTTCCCGCCGACGAGGTCGGCGAGAGGAAAGCAAAAATCGCATTTTTGCTTTCCGGTCCGGAGCTTAAAATGGCGCTGCTTTGAG
>JAVBTP010000176.1:0-2659 GCA_031556115.1 Candidatus Adiutricaceae bacterium | reverse complement strand
AGCCCGAGGCAAAACCGGGGCTCTGGTGCTGGCCGCCCAGGGCGCGGCCCGCAGCGGGGCGGCCCTGGTCACCGCCCTTCATCCCGCTTCTTTGGGCCCGATTTACGAAGCCAAACTGACGGAAGCCATGACCCTGGATCTGCCTGAAGACGAGCCTGGGGAATTGTCGGCCGCCGCCGGCGACCTTATTTTGGAATACGGCCCCGGCCGCCAGGCCCTGGCCCTGGGGCCGGGTATGGGGCTGGGGGACGGGGCGGCCCAGACGCTCATTCGGGTGGCCGAAGGGGCGGATATGCCCTTGGTCCTGGATGCCGACGCCCTGACCCATTTGGCCGGCCGGCTGAAAATCCTCAGGGGGCGGCCGTCGGTTATTCTGACTCCCCACCCCGGAGAGGCGGCCCGCCTGCTATCCGTGACTTCGGCCGACATTCAACACGACCGCCTGGGCGCGGCCCGCAGGATCGCCGAACTGAGCGGCGCGGTGGTGATTCTCAAAGGCCACCACAGCCTCATCGTGGAGCCCGAAGGCCATTTTTACCTCAACCTCACCGGCGGCCCGCAACTGTCCGTGGGCGGTTCGGGCGACCTTCTGACGGGTCTCGTGGCCGGTCTCCTGGCCCAGGGTATGTCGCCCTTTTCGGCGGCGGCCATGGCCGCCTGGGTCCACGGCCGGGCGGGCGACCTGGCCCGGCACGACCTGGGCCCCTGCGGCATTACCCCCAGCGAGGTGGCTGAACGCCTGCCACGGGTGTGGCGGGAGCTCAGGGGGGAGTGAGGGGGTGAAGGTGTTTCCACAGATCCGGTGGCCCAATATATTCATTCTCGGCCGACCAAGTCTCCGTGATTTCGGGCTTTGCCGAAACCACGCTGAACAAATTCAGTCGGCGGGTCAGTATGCTGATTCCCGCAAATCCTTTCACTGTTTGCCAATAGTGTGCAAGAGATTCTCGATGATCGTCCCCAGGTTTTCGGCGTCACGGGTCAGTGCTTCCGTGGCCTCGGCCAGGTCTGTGGCGGCGGCGGCGTTGTCCTGGGTGACTTTGTCCATGGTGCCCATGGCCAGATTGATCTGCTGCACCCCCTGGCTCTGTTCGTCGGTGGCGGCCACGATCTCGCCGATCAGCCGGACCACATTGCCCGAGCCTTTTTCAATGCCCTGAAAACTGCTGGTCAGGCGGGTGGTGATTTCCTCGCCCAACTTGATACGCCGAAGCGTGCCTTCGATGAGTTCGGCGGTGGAACTGGCCGCTTCGGCCGAACGCAGGGCCAGATTGCGCACCTCCTCGGCCACCACGGCGAAACCGACCCCCGCATCCCCGGCCCGGGCCGCCTCCACGGCCGCGTTCAGAGCCAGGAGATTGGTCTGGAAAGCGATCTCTTCAATGGTTTTCAGAATACCGCCGATCTTGGCGGCGGAACTGGATATTTCACCCATGGCCGCCCCCATCTCCTCCACCGCCGTAGCGCCCTGGCGGACCATGGTGCCGGTTTCACTGGTGACCCGGTCCGTTTCATGGGCATTGTCCGCATTACGCTTGGTCATGGAAGCGGTTTCCTCCATGGCCGCCGAGGTTTCCTCAAGCGAGGCCGCCTGGCTCTGGGAACCGTCGGCAATGTGCTGGCTGGAGACGCTCAGGGCGGAGGCGTTATGGTGCAGGCGGTCGGCCTGACTTTCCAGGTCCTCGACCACGGCCATGATCCGCCGGGTCAGGCCACCCACCACAAAACGAACCGACAACAGTCCGATCAACACCGATAACGCCAAAATGATCGCCCCGTATTTCAGGCCCTGGCGCACCATGGCGTCGGCGGTTTCCAAGATCCGGCTCTCAGGAACCGAAGCCAGAAAAGTCCAATACTCGGATGTGGCGCCGGGCTTGAAAACCGAAGTGGCGATGCAGGCCTCACTTCCGTCCGGCCAGCCGCCGGGCACGAGATCCACCAGGTTTTTGCCGGCGGCTTGCGCTTTGAGCACCAGGTCGGCGGACTTGCTGCCCACTGGGGTTTCAATAAATTTTTTGCCGGCCAGGAAGCCGTCGGTGTGCCCGGCCACCAGGCCGCCAGGGCTGATCAACATGGTACGGCCCACGTCCATGGGTTTGATTCCGGCCAGCATGCCGGAAATATCACCCAGGCTCAAATCCACCCCCACCACCCCCACCACCCGGCCATTTTCAGTGACGGGCACGGCTACAGAAGTGATCAGTGACTTTTTACCATTCACCAAATATTCATAAGGTTCGACGATATTTTCCTGGCCGCTTTGCTGAGCTTTCAAATAATAGTCGCCAGGGCCGGGACGGTCATAATCAAGAAGCGGCTCATGGTTCATTTTCCCATTGACATACGTCAGGTTGGGTATGAATCGGCCGGTCTGGTCATGGAAGACATCGGCTTTTACAAAATTCTGATCATGGCCGTCAAAGGCGTTCGGCTCCCAACATGACCATAACGCCTGAATATTGTTTTTATTTTCCAAAAGAAGCTTTTCCAGGTACAGTATCGCCAGTTTGCGGTTGGGCGGTTGGTTCTCCTGATGGGCCGCCGCGCGCAAGGCTTCCAACATCGCGCGGGCGTCCCGGGCGACACTGAGGCCCGCCCGCAAGTAGCTGTTAATTTCGCCGGCATAATTGAGGGCAATTTCCTGCAATAAATTAAA
>JAVBTP010000228.1:0-3590 GCA_031556115.1 Candidatus Adiutricaceae bacterium | reverse complement strand
GGAGCAGTAAGGCCGATCCGGCTCGCGGGATTCGACGCACTGGATGAAGGCGAAGGTTTTGCGGCCCATGAGGTCGCCGTCGCCCGCCGCCAGCTTGGCGTCCATATCCAAAGACAGGATGACCTTGGAGTTCTCGCCGTAGAGATAGCTGTGGGGCTGGTGCGACTGGCCGCCGGCGCACAGGATGGTGGCCCCGTGCTTGATGACCTTTTCCCCGTCCGGCCCGGCCACCGTGGTTTCAAAGTTGCCTAAAAAACCGCCGGAGTATTTGGGCATGGTGTTCATATAGAGGGTGATCTTGTCGTGCTTTTGCACCTTGTCGATCAGGTCGGCCAGATAGGCCTTGACGTCCTTGTGGCGCGGAAAAATCTTGTGGGCGTTGCCGCCGAGCCGGTCCGACTTTTCCAGCAGGTGCACCGGGAAGCCCGCCTCGGCCAGAGACAGGGCCGCGTTCAAACCGGCCGCGCCGCCGCCCACCACCAGGGCCTCGTGCACCAGACCCATCTTGGTCTGGTACATGGGTTCCAGAAGAGCCGCCTTGGCCACCGCGCCGCGCAAAAGGTCCTTGGCCTTCTGGGTGGCCCGGCCCGGCACCTGCTGGTGGACCCAGGAGTCGTGGTCGCGGATGTTGGCCATCTCGAAGAGGTATTTGTTCAAGCCGGCCTGGGCCAGGGTTTCACGGAACATGGGCTCGTGGGTCCGGGGGGAGCAGGAGGCCACCACCACCCGGTTGAGCTTGTTTTCAATAATGTAGTCCTTGATCTTGCCCTGGCTGTCCTGCGAGCAGCTGAAGAGGAAGCGCTCGGCCACCTCCACGAAGGGGAGGGTGGCGGCGTACTGTTTGACCGCCTCCACGTCGATGATGGAGGCGATGTTGATGCCGCAGTGGCAGACGAAGACGCCGATGCGCGGGGTCTCGCCCGTGACGTCGCGTTCATCGGGATAGGTGACGGTCTTGGTGCGGGTGAAGCGGGCCTCGGAGATCTCCTGCCCGGCCGCCTCGGCCGCGGCCGAGGCTTCCATGACCGTGTAGGGGATGTCTTTGGGCTCGTTGACCACGCCGCAGGCGTGGATGCCCGGCCGGGTGGTGGTGACCGGAGTGAACTGGCCGGTCTGGACAAAGCCGTCGTCATTGAGGGTGACGCCGAGACTGGCCGCCAATTCGGGCAGACTGGCCGAGGGGGTCAGGCCCACGGACAGGACCACCATGTCGAAATATTCTTTTTGGCGGTTGCCGTTATCGTCGATATACTCCAGCGCCACGTCCCCGTTGATCTGGGGGGTCAGGGTGTGGATCCGGCTGCGGGTGAATTTGACCCCGGCCGCCTTGGCGCGTTCGTAGTACTTTTCAAAGTCCTTGCCGTAGGTCCGGATGTCCATGTAATAAATGTTGGCATCCAGTTTCCCGCCGGCGTGTTCCTTGGCGATGACCGCTTCCTTGATGGCGTACATGCAGCACACCGCCGAGCAGTACCGCTTGTCGCAGCGATTAATGTCGCGGGAACCCACGCACTGGAGCCAGGCGATGCGCTGGGGCTCCTTGTGGTCGCTGGGCCGCACCAGATGGCCCTGGAAGGGGCCGGAGGCCGACAGGATGCGCTCGAACTCCATGGAGGTGACCACATTGGGCCACTGGGTGTAGCGGTAGGTTTCGCTGTTGGACGGGTCGAAGGGGTCGAAGCCGGTGGCCATGACCACGGCGCCGACTTCCAGTTCGACGATTTCCTCTTTTTGGGCGTGGGTTTCCAGAGTCAGGGCCTGGGGGAGGCAGGCCTTGACGCAGCGGTAGCACTGGCAGCAGGCCCCGCAGGAGATACAGCGGGAGGCTTCCTCGATACAGGTTCCCTCGGAATAGCCCAGTTCGAATTCTCCGAAATCGTGGCGCCGTTCCTCGCCGGAACGCATGGGCATGTGGGCCCGGGCCTTTTTCGGCTCGTGGAGCGGCACGTCGATGTATTTTTCCTGGCCGGTATACACCAGAGGCTTGCGGCCGGCGGCCAGATCCTCGCCGGCCAGGTAGCGGGCCATGGAGATGGCCGCTTCCTTGCCGGCGGCAATGGCGTCGATGGCCAGGGCCGGGCCGATCTGGAGGTCGCCGCCGGCGAAGACGCCCGGGCGCCCGGTGGCCAGGGTCAGGGGGTCGGCCTGGATGGTGGACCCGCGGCCGATCTTCACGCCGTCGACATCGGCCACGGACTCGCTGGAGGGCACCTGGCCGGTGGCGGCGATGACCAGGTCGAATTCCTGCTTCAGCACGTCGCCGAGGTCGTCGGTGAGTTTGGAGCGGCGGCTGTTGGGGTCGCCGTCGCATTTCACGGCCGCCAGGTGGGCCAGAACCTTTTCGCCCTTTTTCTCGAACTTGTGGGGCGAGCGGAGAGTCACCAGTTTCAGGCCCTCTTCAATGCCTTCGTCCACTTCCCAATACCAGGCGGGCATGGCCCCCCGGCCCCGGCGATAGGCCAGGGTGACGTCGGCGCCCAGGCGGATGGCCGAGCGGGCCGCGTCCATGGCCACGTTGCCGCCGCCGAGGACCAGAATTTTTTTACCCTTGAGGTCGGGCCGGTCGCCGAGGTTGATGTCGCGCAGGAATTTGACGCCGGAGACCACGCCGGGCAAGTCCTCGCCGTCGACGCCCAGTTTGGCGTTGTTATGGGCGCCCATGGCCAGAAAAACGGCCTTATACCCGTCTTTGAAGAGGCCGTCGAGGGTGATGTCCTTACCGAGGGCGGTGTTGTATTTGATTTCCGCGCCGGAGAATTCCAGAATAAAATTCACTTCGGCTTCGATGACTTCGGGGGGCAGACGGTAGTCGGGAATACCGAGGCGCATGGCCCCGCCGGCCACGGGCGCGGCTTCGAAGATGGTGGCCCTGACGCCCCGGCGGGCCAGATGATAGGCGCAGGACAGGCCGGCCGGGCCCGCGCCGATGATGGCCACTTTATCGGCCTTGGCGTCTTCTTTGAAGAAGGTTTCGCCCGCGGTCCTGAGGTCGGCGTGGTCGGCCACAAAGCGCTTGATTTCCTTGATGGCCAGGGGCGCCTCCATCTGACGGCGGCGGCACTCGGTCTCACAGGGATGGGCGCAGACCCGGCCTAGGGAGCCGGGCATGGGCAGGACGTCCAAAATGACTTCCAGGGCCTCCTGATAGCGGCCCTTGGCGGCCAGGGACACGTAACCGTGGGCGTTGACGTGGGCCGGACAGGTCAGGACGCAGGGGCTGACCCCCTCCTTGGTCAAGGAAAAGGAATTGGGATAGGCCTGGGCGTAGGATTTGAAAGTGACCTTGCGATTGTTGAGCTTTTGGTTGAATTCACTGGGAATTTCCACCGGGCAGGCCTTGGCGCAGTCGCCGCAGGCCGTGCACTTGACGCTGTCGATGAAGCGGGGTTTCTTCCTGACCTTGACTTTGAAGCGGCCCGGCTCCCCGGTCACTTCCATGACCTCGGAATTGTTCATGACCTCAATATTGATGTGGCCGCCCACATCGTTGAGCTTGGGCGAAATGATGCACATGGCGCAGTCGTTGGTGGGGAAAACCTTGTCCAACTGGGCCATGCGCCCGCCGATCGCCGGGTTTTTTTCCACCAGAT
>JAVBTP010000215.1:0-6573 GCA_031556115.1 Candidatus Adiutricaceae bacterium | reverse complement strand
CCCGCCCAGGGCTATCGCCCTGGACCCGCTGTCCGTACCCGCTCGAAGACTCGCTGGCGGGCGTCGTCCATCGGGCCTGTTCGGCCGAGACCATCGGCGGCGCCTCAGCGGCCGCGCCTTCGGCCCGGAATAGAGACGGCTGTTCAGCCGAAGCGGCGGGCCTCCCACCCAGGCCGCCCGGGCCCGCGTTTTCAACGCGGCTAAGCGAGGTGGCCAAAGCCGCCAGCGCCTCCTCCGCGCCTCCGCTCTCCCTCCTCTTCCCGTCGGCCACCTCGGCCTTCTCGGTCCGGGGAGGGGGGAGAGCTTCGGAAAGGGGGTGAAGCCAAGGCGGAGCCGGGCTTGAGCCCCCTTGGAGAAGACCTCCCCCCTCCCCGGACTTGGCACCCACCACCCCGGATTCCCTTTCTTCCCCCCGCATCCAGGGCGGCGGCGAATCCGAACCCGGCTCCGCTTCCGCCGCCGCGAAAGGATCCCGCAGTTCGGCCGCCGCCACCGGCCTCTTCCCCACCGCCAGGCCCACCGCCGCCGACACCGCGCTGAAAACCATACCCGGCTGGCGGAAACGCACCTCGGCCTTGGCCGGATGCACGTTGACATCCACCTCGGCCGGGTCCGGATCGATGAACACCACGGCCGTGGGCCAGGTGCCGGGGCTCAGCAGGCGGGCGTAGCCGTCGGCCAGGGCCCGGTTCAGCAGCCGATCCCGCACCGGCCGCCCCAGGACATACACATACAGATTGGCCGTGGACCGCAGGGCCCGCTCCGGAGCGCCCAGCCACCCGGAAATGCGCAAATCGCCTTCCGGCCGCCGATGCTCGAACGGGATCAGGCTCTCGGCCGCCGCCCGCCCCAGCACCCGATACACCCGGGTGGCGAAGTCGTGCCGGCTTTCCACCGACAGCACTTCCCGGCCCCCGTCTTTAAACGTCAGGCTCAACCCGTCCCGCGACAGGGCGTAGCCCCGGGCCACGTCCAGCAGGTGGGCGCTCTCGGTGGGTTCGGTTTTCAAAAATTTCCGCCGGGCCGGCACGTTGTAAAACAGATCCCGCACCTCCACCGTGGTGCCCCGGTTGGCCGGCGCGGGCTCGCATTTCTCCAGGCGGCCGGCGGCCAAGATCACCGCGTGGCCCTCGCCGGCGACGGCCGCGCTGGTGATGGTCAGGCGCGACACCGAGCCGATGGAAGGCAGGGCCTCGCCCCGGAAGCCCAGGGTGTCGATGCGGAAGAGATCGGCCTCGCCGTCGATCTTGCTGGTGGCGTGCCGCTCCAGACACATCAAAAGGTCATCCTGGTCCATGCCCCGGCCGTTGTCACGCACCCTGATCAGCCGTTTGCCGCCGCCTTCGACTTCAATGTCGAGGCGATCGGCCCCCGCGTCCAGACTGTTTTCCACCAATTCCTTCAAGACCGCGGCGGGCCGCTCGATGACCTCGCCGGCGGCGATGCGGTTGATGAGATTGTCGGGTAAAAGCTTGACGCGGCGGACTTTTGAAGATTCCATTTTGGTGATAGACTTCGCTGGGTTATTGAGAACTGAAGCGGCGGCTTCAGTCCGCTGGAAGAGTAATCGCCTCGCTCATCGCCCTACGGCAATTTTAAATTATCGCCCGGCCAGGCGATGAACAGTGATTGCCCGTGGAACGGCGCAGGCGATGCACTGGCGAATTTTTAAAGCTTCCCGTATAATGGCGGAGGCGGGATGGGCCCCTGGTTTTTCCCGGCCCGGAGCGAGCGCTCTTTTGGCGCCCGGCGCGGTCTTGGTGGTGCTTGGCCGCGCCCGGGGCACGCTCAGGAGCGTTCGGCTCCCAATAAGCCCGCCCTTGATCACCTGAGTTTCGCAGTATATCACAAAACGGGAGAAAGATCATGCGTCATGCCATCATCCCCCGCTCCGACCGGCAACCGAACGGCGTCAACCGGGTTCTGCCCGTCTTTCTTTTTCTGGCCGTGGCCATCATCATCGGTTGGCTCCTGATGGCCCTGAAGTTCATTTTCCTGCCCATCCTCCTGGCCATGTTCGCCACGTTTTTTCTGAATCCCCCCGTGGTCTGGATGGAAAGGCGCGGCTTGCCCCGGCCCATCGGCATCTTCGCCGCCCTGGCCACCTCGGCGGCGCTGATCTGGCTGGGCGGACGCTATATCTCGGCCAGCTTCGTGGCCTTCCGCGACGGCTTTCCCCGCTACGAGGAACGCATTCAGGAACTCATCGGCCAGGCCCGGACCATCACCGAACATTTTTCCTTCATCACCGCCGACCGGCTCAGGGCCGCGATCAACGACATTTCCCTCAGCGGCCTGGTGGGCGACACCCTCAACTCCTTCATCACCGTCATCGGCTACATCGTAATAACCATCTTGTTTCTTTTGTATTTCCTGCCGGCCGTGCCGTCCTTGCCGGACAAGATCCACAAGGCTTTTCCCGACAAGCGCGGCCCCATGCTCCGCCGGGCGTTTGAGGACATCGGCCGCCAGGTCCAGAAATATATCTGGGCCAAAACCGTCACCAGCCTCATCACCGGCCTGGGGGTGACCGTGCCCTGTCTCATTTTCGGCGTGGATTTCGCCCTGACTTGGGGAGTCTTCGCCGCGCTGTTGAATTTCGTGCCCACCATCGGCGCCTTGCTGTCGGTCATTCCCCCGGTGGCGGTCTGCGCCCTGCAGCCGGAACTCGGCGGGGCGGGCACCGCCCTGTGGCTGGCCGGCCTCTTGGTGGTGGTCATGACCCTCACCGGCAATGTTCTGGAACCCATGATGCTCGGCCAGAGCGTCAACCTCTCCCCCACCGCCTCGCTTCTGGCCTTGTTCTTGTGGGGCTGGCTGTGGGGGACGGTGGGCATGCTGATCGCCGTGCCGGCCATGGCCATGGTGAAACTGACCTGCGACAACATCGAAAGCCTCAAGCCCATCGGCGTCTTATTGGGAAATTGATTCGGCGTCCCAGATCTAAAAAATCCAGGGTCCGAAGTCAATGGGCAACGGGCCGTCGACGTAATCTCCACCAGGAATTCAGGAAATCATGGGTGATCCGAACCGCGCGGCGGCCATCAATATGGCCAGGGACATTACGCTGAAACTCATCGAACGCCGGGCCGTGGCCCCGGACCAGTTGGCCGGCGGCTTGAGCCTGTTGATCACCGCCGCTGAAAATCTGCTGCGGGAACTGGATGACGGCGACGGCTTATGGTTGGCGCGTCTGGCCCGCGACTGCACCCTGAAAATGATCGAATGCCGCCTGGTGGCCGGCTTTCAGGCGGCGGCGGCCAGCCTGGGTGAAAACGGCCGCCTGGCCGCCCGGACGGCCGCGACGCTGGATCCGGCCCTGGCCCCCGCGGCCTTGAACGCGGCCCGCGACCTGGCCCTTAAAATGTTGGAGACCGGCCGGATCAGCCGCGCGGGCCTGCCTGAACTGTTTGCCGAGTTAGCCGGGGCCGTGGCGGAAAAGCCATGATACGGTAAAAAGATCAGACTGTTGAGAGAGGAAACGGTCGATGGAAATCACTTTTTGGGGAGTGCGGGGATCGATCCCCACCCCGCCTCAACTCGCCGACACCAGATGGAAGCTGAAAGAAATCCTGGCCGCCGCCAAGGGGCTGGCCTTGGCCGACCAGCGGGAAGTGGACCATTTCATCCACCGGCTGCCGCCCGCTCTGGCCCGCCCCGTGGGGGGCAACACCCCTTGCGTGGAAGTGGCCGAGGGAGGCGACCGGATCATTTTGGACGCCGGCAGCGGCCTCCGCCTTCTGGGCCTCCGTTTGAGCCACCCACAGGCCTTTGATGAAAACGACCTTTATTTGGCCCTGGAAGCCGGGGAAGACCCGGGCCGCTATAATCACCAGCCGCAGGGCGCCGAACCGCTGGATTTGACGATCCTTTTCAGCCACACCCATTGGGACCACATCCAGGGCTGGCCGTTTTTCGCTCCGGCGTACCAGCCGGGGAACAGGCTGTCACTGTATGGAACGAAGGGCGGCGACCTCTCCCGCGCCCTGTCCGCCCAGCAGCGGGCCCCGGCTCTGTTTCCCATCGCCCTGCGGGACATGGGGGCCGACCTGAAAATCCGCTCCTTCCCCGCAAACGGCCTCCGCCTGGGCTCTTTGGAAATCAAGGCCCTGCCCATGCCTCATCCCGGCGGCAGCCTGGCTTTTCGCATCAATGCCGCCGGCCGGTCGGTGGTATACGCCACGGATTATGAGTTCTCTCCGGCCGACGGCCGGGGGGTGGACCGTTTTCGCGAATTCGCCTCCGGTGCCGACCTCCTCATCAGCGACACCCAATATACTTATCTGGAAAGCGTAACCAGGGAAGGCTGGGGCCACACCAGTTCCTTCGGGGCGGTGGACCTGGCCCTCGGGGCCGGGGTGGGCGGCCTGTATCTCTTCCACCACGACCCCGGCCACAGCGACCGGAAACTTTGGGAAAACTTGAAAAAGACCCGGGCGTATTACGATCTGATGAGCGGGCATGGGGCCATGCGCGTCGAGTTGGCGGTGGAAGGGTTGACCGTGGAGATTTGATTTCGATTTTTTAGCAGGAAAATTAAATGTTCGGCAAGTCCGGCCTTCCCGCCCCCTGGCGGCGTCCAGAGCCGGTCCCCACGAGCGGAAACATACGGCCGACAGCCGTTCCCTGACTGAATATTTGCTTTTTATCATCACAATATGGCATAATAAATTGAAATTTTGCCGGCCGGTTAAAACCGGGGCCACCGGCCGGTCTGACGTTTATGATTTGATTTACCGCTCAGGACCAATATTTTGCCTAACCGAGCCCCCTTCACCAAGTTAGGAGTTCCGTATGAACACTAGTCCCTCAGCCGCCAATGGTTTGCCGATAGTCAAGGGCCGGTCGGCCGGTCAGGAAGGCAAGTTTCTGACCTTTTCGCTGGCCAATGAAGAGTATGGCATCAGCATCCTCAAAGTACGGGAAATCATCGGAATGATGCCCATCCGCACTGTTCCCCAAACCCCGAGCTTCGTCAAGGGGGTCATCAACCTGCGCGGCAAAGTCATCCCCGTGGTGGATCTCAGGCTGAAGTTCGGCATGGAGGAGCTCGACTATACCGAACGCACCAGCATCATAGTGGTGGACGTCAAAGGCGGCGCCAACACCTTCGTCCGCATCGGCATTGTGGTGGATTTCGTATCCGAAGTGGTCAACATCAAGGGCGACGAGGTGGAAGACACCCCGACCTTCGGTTCCCAGTTGAACACCGAATACATCCTGGGCCTGGCCAAAATCGGCAAGGGCGTCAAAATACTTCTGGATATCGACCGCATCCTGGCGGTGGAAGATCTTGACGGGCTGGCCCTGGGCTTCTGATCCCCCGATCAATTTTCCCTCAAGACCGCGTTGGTCCGGATGGAAAATTGAAAAACAGCCTATGCAACCGCCGAAGGCGATCCGGCTTTTCTCCAGCGCGGCCAAAGCCGGGCGCGGAGGGAGGGGTGACGGTCTGGTCGTCTGCCAGAGGTGTTCGGTCGTTTTACCCCGGCGCGTTTTCATCAAAACTCCAGAGAAAGGCACAATGGCTCCCGCACTATGCAAAGCATGAAACTCTCCTCCAGAATCAGGCTGGGGTTCGGCGCCTTGATCGTGATCCTGCTGGCTCTCAACGCCGTGTCCATCTATTTGGCCGCGCCGGTGCGGCATTCATCGGAAGTCATGCAGGATGAGGCCCTGCCCCTCATCACCGACATAGGCGCTTTCACCATGGGGCTGGGCCAGTCCATCTACCAAGTACGCGGTTTCGCCTACAACGAGGAAGACCGCTTCATGGCCGAGGCCAAAAAATACCACGCGGCGATACGGGAGGCCTTTGGCCGGATGCGGGACGTGATTGACCAAAAAGCCGGTTTCGCCGTCTTGCGTCCGGCCCTGCCCGAGGCGTCCCGGCTCATAGACGCTTTGGCCGCCAACTATGACGCCCTGGAAAACATCGGCCACGGCATCGTTGGCTCGCGGGGCCGGATGGATGAGTTGACCAAGACCTATGTCAGTCAGGTTTTGGATTTTCAAAAATTCCAGGAAGGCCGGGCCCGGGACGAACTGGTCGACCACGGATTCGCCATCGACAGCACGGCGGAAAAACGGGAGTATCGGCTAAGCCGGCTGCTGGTGACCTCCGAGCTCCTTCATTTGGGCGCCCTTATCCAACTGGACGTCTGGGAAGCCTATGGCAAGCATGAGGTCAGTTATACCGACCGCCTGGACAAAAACCTGAAAACCATCGAGGACAGCGTCAAAAAAGATCTGGATTCGGCGGTGGACGAGGAGGCCCGCAAAATTTTGGGGGCTTTGGCCGCCACCGTTGGCGAGTTGAAGAAAGAAGCCGCGACCTATAAAAAAGCGCTGACGGACTGGTCGGCCAACATGGCCGAACGCGTCCAACTCGTCGCCGCTATCGTCGGTTCCAACCAGATGGCTCTGAACGCTATTTTGAAGACCGCCGACGACATTTCCAACGCCAACGTCACGGCCGTCGCCCGCATCACCCAGGCCCAGATCATCGGCGGCCTCGTCGCCCTGGTTTGAGCGTGATCCTGGGCTGGCTCATCACCGCCAACGTCAACCGCC
>JAVBTP010000185.1:0-3229 GCA_031556115.1 Candidatus Adiutricaceae bacterium | reverse complement strand
TGCGTGAGGCGGCCGCCGGCACCGAGGCCAAGCTGGAACTGGGCATTCCCCAGACCTGCGCCCAGTGTCAGGGTCAGGGCCTGGTCTCCTCCGGCGGCGGGGTGCGGTCCTGCCCGACCTGCGGCGGCCGGGGCCAGGTTCACAACTTGGAGAACCTGCGGGTGAAAATTCCGGCCGGCATCAAAGACGGCCAAAAAGTGCGCCTGCGCGGCAAGGGTTCGCCCGGGGAAAACGGCGGGTCCGCCGGCGATTTGCTGGTGGAGGTGGGTATCCAGCCCGACCCGGTTTTCACCCGCAAGGATCGTGATTTATATGCCGACCTGCCGGTGGGGCTCTATGCCGCCCTTCTGGGGGGGGCGGTGGAGGTGCCCACGCTGACCGGCCGGGCTCAGCTCAAGGTGCCCGCCGGCACCCAGAACGGTACCCGGATGAGGCTGAAGGGCCAGGGCCTGCCGCCGACCAAGCGGGATGAAGCCGGCGATTTGTATGTGACCATCAAAGTGATCCTGCCCACCATCCTCAACGCCGAGGCGAAAAAACTGGTGGCCAGGCTGGCCGAGGCGGCCCCTTTGGATTCCTCTCAGGCCGAGGTCGGCGCCCCATGAGCCGCGAGCGGGGCACGCGGCCGGAGGGCGTTGATCCGGCTCACCTTCCTGGTGACGGGGCGGCCGAGGATTGCCAGACGGCTCCGCCGTCAGCCGGGCCGCCGGCCGGGGTGAAAGCCAATGCCGGGGCGGATCGGATCGCCGTCGCCACCCTCGGTTCCCAAGCCTCCGGCCAGGCCCGCCTGGAGGCCTTTTTAAAAGTTTTCCACAGCGACGACCGGGTGCTGGTGGTCATCAGCGCCGATCCCGACGCCATCGCCAGCGCGGTGGCCGTCAAACGTATCTTATGGCGGCGGGTGGCCCAGGTGACGGTGGCCTCGGTCAATCACGTCAAACGGCCGGATAACCTCCAGCTTCTGGAAACTTTGAAGCTGAAGCTGGAGGCGTTGCACTGTCTGGATTTGGCCGCTTTTTCCCGTCTGGTCATGGTCGATTCCCAGCCCCGTCACTCCCCCCGCACCGAGTTGCTGCCTTTTGACGCCATCATCGACCACCACCCGCCGGCCCCTTTGAGCGGCCGGGTGCCCGCGCCTGGCTTCATTGACCTGCGGACCGACCTGGGGGCCACGGCCACCATGATGGCGGGTTATCTCAAGGCGGCCAAGATCAAGCCCAACCATCGCCTGGCCACCGCCCTTTTTTATGCCATCAAGACCGATACCCAAAATTTCGTCCGCCAGGGGCAGTTGGAGGACATGAAGGCCTTTCGCTGGCTGTATCCCCTGATTCAGCCTCCTCTTTTGGCGGACATCGAAAGGGCTCCCATCGCCCGCTCGTCTTTTAAAAGCATCTTGAACGGGCTCAATGAGACCGTCTTTCACCACAATCGGGCCCACGCCTTTCTGGGCCGGGCCGACCACGCGGACACGCTGGTCATTGTGGCCGACTTCCTGATCCAGATCAAAGAAATCAACCGCGTGGTGGTGGCCGGCCTCTGCGGTGAAAAATTGGTGATCATCTTTCGGGGCGGCGGCATCAGGCAGGACGTGGGCCGGCTGGCCGCCGCGGCTTTTGGCAAATACGGTTCGGCCGGCGGGCATAAGAACATGGCCCGGGCCGAAATCCCCCTGGCCAATCTGGATCCCAAAATCAGAGACAATCTCGCGGCCATTCACCGCTTCATTCTGCGCCACCTCAGCGACAGCGGCCGGAAGGCCGATCCGCCGGCCCGGACGGAGACGGAGCGATAGGCTTTTGACCGCCAAGGTTTTGGACCGCCACGGAAGCCGTCGGGCTTTGCCCTCGATAGATCCGGGCTGTTATTTTTTTACAGGCCTTAAGTATTTTTATTTGGTGAAATCACCAGAGGTGGTCATGGGTAGAAAATTGGTTTCCGTACTGGTCGTTTTGGTTTTTTTGGTTTTGGGCGTATGGCCGGGTTCCGGGCCGTCCGAGGCCCGCGCCGCCGACAACAAGGTGATGACGGGCCAGTTGGGGGATTCCGACGGTCAGGGGGCCGCGTCCGGCCAGCGGAGCATCAGCGCCAAGGAGTTGTTCGATCTCTTGGCCAAGGCGGCCGGCGAAGGGCAGGCCCCGGCCATGTATGACCTGGCGGGGTTGTATGCCCGGGGG
Source organism: Candidatus Adiutricaceae bacterium (assembly GCA_031556115.1). Lineage (GTDB taxonomy): Bacteria > Desulfobacterota > Desulfarculia > Adiutricales > Adiutricaceae > Adiutrix. Next base: position 1,052 of record JAVBTP010000185.1, on the reverse strand, counting down.
GTGGGGACTCCCCGCGATTTTACCCAGGCCCTGGCTTGGTATCAAAAAGCCGCCGCGGCCGATTTCCCGGCCGCGTATTACCATCTGGGGCTGGCCTATGAGTCAGGCCAGGGGGCGGCCGCCGACCAGAAACGCGCTGTGGCCAATTATCAAAAAGCGGTGGAGCTGAAAGTGCCCGAGGCCGCCCAGCGGCTGGCGGTCCTGGCCCTGGCGGGCCCCACGCCCAAAGACGGTGAACAGAAGGCTCTCGACCAGCTTGAGGCCGCCGGGCTCAAGCCCGGCCAGGCCATGGAAACCCTGGGCGTCTGGTCCGAGCAGGGCCTGGGTGGTTTGCCGAACTATACCCGGGCTTTTGGCTGGTACGAAAAGGCGGCCAAGGCGGGGGAGGCTACGGCCTATCTCCGGCTGGGGGCCTGTTATGAAGTCGGCCTCGGAGTGGCGGCCGATCCTCAGGCCGCCCGGGCCAACTATCAAAAAGCGGCTGATTTGAAGCTGCCCGACGGCGCGTACCGGCTGGCGGCCCTGTCCCTGGCCGAAGGGGATCAGCGAAAAATGCTCGAAAATCTGCAAAAGGCGGCGGACAACGGCCACGCCCTGGCCGCCAACGAGTTGGGGATAATCTATCTGGACGGGCGGTTCGGCCAGCCCCCCGACCCCGACCGGGCCCTGGCCATGTTTCGCCGCAGCGCGGAACTCGGCAATGCCGAAGCCATGAAGAACGTGGCCGTGGTCTACCGGGACGGCCGGGGGCGCAAGCCCGACCCGGTCCAGGCCTTGCAGTGGTACATCATCGCCCGGAAGCGCGGGTACCAGCCCGAGGCTCTCGGCGAAGTCATTGAACTGCTCAAAAAGGAACTGACCGAGGACCAGATCAAAAAGAGCCAGGCCGGGGCGGACCAATGGCTGGCCGAGGCGGCCGCCGGTCAGGCCCAGGCCCGACCCTGAGCTTTTCGGCGGTGGGCCGGGAGTTGAATATACTCCATGTCACCGCCCACCTCGGCGGCGGGGTGGGCCGGGTTTTGTTGAATTACCTGACGGCGGCGCGGGGCGGG
>JAVBTP010000125.1:0-3392 GCA_031556115.1 Candidatus Adiutricaceae bacterium | reverse complement strand
TCCAGCTGGTTGATGCCGGCGTCAATGACCGTCTGGCCGGGGGCGACCATATCGGCTTTGACCAGTTTGGGAAAACCGGCCGCGGCCACCACGATTTCCGCGGCCTTGACCGTGCCGGCCAGGTCCACGGTTTTGGTGTGGCAGACGGTGATGGTGGCGTCCCGCTTGATCAGGAGACTGGCCAGGGGGCGCCCCACGGTGTCGCCCCGGCCCACCAGGGTGACGCGTTTGCCCTTCAGGTCCAGGCCGCTTCTCTGGATCAGCTCGATGCAGGCCAAAGGCGTGGCCGGCACCAGGGCCAGGTGCTCCTGACCACCCAAAAGGTAGCCCCGGTTCACCGGATGAACGCCGTCGACGTCCTTTCTGGGGTCGAGGCGGTTCATGACGTTTTCCTTCTGGATGGTCTTGGGCAGCGGCAGTTCCACCAGGATGCCGTGGACTTTTTCATCCGCGTTCAGATCGTCGATCAGTTTGATGATCTCGGCTTCAGTGGCGGTGGAGGGCCGGACGTGGAGATCCACCTTGATGCCCATCTTTTCGCCGACTTTTTCCTTGGACTGGGCATAGACGCGGGAGGCTTCGTCGTCCCCCACCAGCACCACGGCCAGTTTGGGCTGAATTCCCTTGGTCGCGTTCAAGGTTTTGACCTGGGTGGCAATCTCCTCCCGCATGGCCGTGGCCACGGGCAGACCTTTGATGATTTCCGCGGGCATAGTTACTCCTCTGGGGTCATGATCGGCCGGCGCCGACGGCGCCGGCCGCGGTTTAGAGCTGAGGGGAACCGCTTTCGGTGTTTCGCGGGCGCGTCTTTTTATTATCGTAAACGCGTCCAATATGTTACAATTACAGGCATGAAACGACACCGAAAAGGCGGTGGCCCCGCTTTTTCAAAAAGAGTAGGGGCCGACTTCACCGACCGAACCCGCGGCGGCCGCGCGGTTCGGTTCGGGCTTCGGTAACCCGGCTGGTCTCTAATGGGTGTTTCTTTAAATACTATACATCATGCGCGTTAAAAATAAAATACCTATTTTGCCCGGCCTGGTTCTGGCTTTGATTCTGGCGTGTCCCGGGGCGGTCTCTCCGGCTTTGGCGGCCGAAGGGGCGGGCGGCGGTCTGGCGGCTTTTTCCGGAAATGACCGGCTGCGCGAAGCGGTCTGGCGGCTGGCGGCCTTTGTGCCGGCCGGCGGCGGCGGGGAAGAGGAGCGGTCATTGACGGTGGAGGGGGTTCGGGGCCTGCCGCCGGTAACCATCGGCCTGACTTTTGGCGAACCACTCGACCCCTGGCCGGCGAGCTTGTCTCTGAGCTTTCAGGCCGAGGCCACCGACCCCCCGGTTTATTTCACCCTCTCCGACCGCCGTCCCTTCGGTGGCCCGAATATCAGCCTGACCGGGCCGGAAGCGCTCGATTCAGCCTCCCCCGGGGAGGTTCGGGACCCGTCCACACTTTTGCTGGATATCCTCACCCGGCTGAACCAGCGCCTGACGGCCGGCCGGCCGCGTCTGGGGCCGGTCACCTGGCGGGAAAGCGCTCCGGGCTGCGACCTGGCTCGCCCGCAACTGCTCTATGGAGCCCGGCTCGGCCCGGCGGATCTTTTCCTGGTCCGGTTCGACCCGGCCCGCTTCTCGTTTCGGCCCTATCAGGAAAGCGAGTACCCCGGAGCCGAGCCGGCCGACATCAGAGGCTGGGCCGAACGCCTGGGCCGGGCCACCGCCTTGATCAACGGCGGCCAGTATTACCCCGACCGGAGCTATATGGGCCTTCTGGGCCGGAGCGGGGAAAACCTTTCAGCCAAGTTCCATCCCCAGTGGAAAGGGTTTCTGGTGGCCGAGCCGGGGCCCGACGCTCCGGCCGACGCCCCGGCCGCGACCATTCTGGACCTCTCCAATCCCGGGCCCCTCCGGCCGGAACAGTATCGTTGCGCCATGCAGTCCTTCATGCTGCTGGACCGCCGGGGGACCATCCGGGTGCGGGACAGCCACAATCTGGCCGGCCGGTCGGCCATCGGCCAGGACCGGGAGGGCCGCATCGTCCTGATCATGACCCCGGCGGCCATCAGCCTTTATGACCTGGCCCTGGTCTTGAAAGCTCCGGCCCTGGATCTGGCCCAGGTCATGGGTCTTGACGGCGGTTTCGAAGCCCAGCTTCTTTTGCGCCAGCACGGCACGCCGTTTTTGGCCGGCGGCCAATTCTCCATCTCCGAAAACCGGGCCCTGTACCTGCCCGGCTACCGTCCGCCCCTGCCGGTGGTTCTGGCGGTGGAGCCGTTGACTCCCGCCCCCGACGGCCACTGATATTGACCCGCCCCGGGGGATCGGGGCCGTCACTGGAGAATTCTGATCTGGTTGATCTGGACGTAGGAAACCCGCTGGCCGCCCAACAGCTCGTTGATCTTGTCGGCCAACTCCTGCCGCAGGGCCCGTTGGATTTCCCCGCTGGAGACGACCTGGCTGCCTTTGCTTTGGGTGATCCGGAAAATGAGGTCGCGCAGTCTGGTCATCCTTTCCTCGATGACCATCTTGTCAGGCTGGTCCACGTACGACAGGGTCACCGTCATTTCCACGATGGTTTCCCCGAAATTTCCAGGAAAGTTGATATAAAAGGGTTCCAGGGCGACGTCCCCCGGAGCGGGCTCATGGACGGAAACCCGGGGGTCGATCACCAGGGGCGCCGGCCCGGGTTCGGGCGAGGCGGCGAAAAAGAGTTTATAGGCCAGGAAGGTGCCCAGCAGCAGCGCCGCCAGGCCGGCCTTGGCGATGGCGATTGCGAGTTTCTTCCTGGGAAATTTTTTGCGGGCTTTGCCGGCGGCCGGGGCCTCCGGCCGGGCTTCGGCGGCCGGGGCTTCGCCCTTTGGTTCGGCGGCGGCCGGTTGGGCTTCTTCTTCGTGATCCGCCGGGAGCCCGAGGGTGGGTTCCTCCAGGTCGTCAAGGAAAATTCCGTCGATATCCAGTTCGACTTTTTTGGTGGTCAGCGATTCACCGGTTGGCGGAACCGCCTCCGGTTCAGCGGGCGGCGCCTGGCTTTTGGGGGTGATCGCGTCAAAAGCCGCATCAATATCAATGCCTTGGGCGCTGAGATGGGCGTCGAAGTCACTGGCTTCGGAATCCAAGCCGTCCGGCGGCACCGGCTTGGCCCTGGGTTGCTTCCTGGGGGCGGCGGGAGGGTCAAAATCGGCGGCCGGGGCCACATTGGGCAAGGGCACATCAAAATCATCAAGGGAAACCTGGCCGGGCAGGGGGGTATCAAAGTCGTCGGGCGCCGGACTGGCCGGGGGCGCGTCAAAGTCGTCGGTCGCGGCACCGGTCTGGGGCGCGTCAAAGTCGTCGGGCGCGGCACCGGCCGGGGGCGCGTCAAAGTCGTCGGGCGCGGCACCGGCCGGGGGCGCGTCAAAGTC
>JAVBTP010000283.1:0-7292 GCA_031556115.1 Candidatus Adiutricaceae bacterium | reverse complement strand
GCCGCCGAACGCCAGCCCTTCGAACTGTCCGGAGGCATGCGCAAGCGGGCGGCCCTGGCCCGGGCTCTCACCACCAATCCGGACCTGGTCATTTTCGATGAGCCCACCGCCGGCCTCGACCCGGTCACCAGCAGCCGCATCATCAACCTGATCCAGGGCGTCTCGACCCAAAGCGGGGCCACCATGATTCTGGCCACCACCGATATCCAGGTGGCCCGCCGCTTCGCGCCCAACCTGGTGATCCTCAACCAGGGGCGCCTGTGGGCCAAAGACACGGTGGATCGCCTGCGCGCCAGTTCCGACGAGTATGTGATCAAGATGCTCAGCCGGCTTTTGGAATAAACCGGAGCCGGGCCATGGCGCCAATTGAGAAGTTTTTATTTACATTTTCATGATAATCTCCTGATAATCACCCATATCCGACCACCAATCGAGACCCGATGTCCACGCCAATCGAAAAATGGGCCGAACTCCAGACCGTGGAAAGGCCCGGCCGCTACTTAGGCGGCGAAATGGAAGCCCGCCCCAACCAGACCCCGGATACCCAGGGGCGCCTCCTGCGGGTGGCCCTGGCTTTTTCCGATGTTTATGAAATCGCCCACGGCCATTTGGGCCACAAAATCCTCTACAGCCTGATCAACGGCCGGCCGGGCCTGTCGGCCGAGCGGGCCTATGCGCCCTGGCCGGATTGGGAAAATGTTTTACGCCGCCGAGGCCGGCGCCTGACCAGTCTGGAGAGCCGCCGCGCCCTGGCTGATTTTGATGTGGTGGGGTTTTCCCTTCAATACGAACTCGGCTACAGCAACATCCTCAACATGCTGGAACTGGGCGGCCTCCCCCCCTTGGCCGCGGACCGGACCGAAGCCATGCCTCTGGTGGCCGCCGGCGGGCCGGGGGCCTATAATCCCGAACCCCTGGCCGATTTTTTCGACCTCTTTTTTCTGGGCGACGCCGAAAAGAATTTCGTGGAGGATCTGGAAATCATCAAGGGCTGGCGGGCCGAAGGCGCGCCCCGGGCGGAATTGTGGAACCGCCTGGCCGGCCGGCCCGGCCTGTACATCCCCTCGCTGTTCCGGCCCGAATACGATGCGGACGGCCGTTTCGCGGCCCTGGAAGCCCTTCGGCCGGGCTATGAAACCGTGACCCGGGCGGTGGTCCCCGATTTGGAAACCGCGCCTTTCCCTCTGTGCCAGATCACCCCCTTGATCAAGCCGGTCCATGACCGGGTGGTGGTGGAAATCGGCCGGGGATGCAGCCGGGGCTGCCGCTTCTGCCAGGCCGGTTACGTCTACCGCCCGGTGCGGGAGCGGCGGTCCGCCACGATTCTGGATCTGGCCCGGCGCAACCTGGAACAAAGCGGCCAGGACGAGGTCTCCTTCCTTTCGCTGTCCGCCGGCGACCATACGGAAATCAACGATCTGGTCTCGACCTTCATGGACGGATACGCGGCCCGGACCGTGGCCCTGTCCCTCCCCTCATTGCGAGTTAAAAGCATGTCCGGCCACCTGGCCAGGCAGATCAGGCGGGTGCGCAAAACCGGCTTCACCCTGGCGCCGGAGGCCGGCACCCAGCGGCTGCGCGACGTGATCAACAAAGACCTTACCGACGGCGACCTCTTCACGGCCGCCGAAGAGGCCTTTTCCCTGGGCTGGCGCACGCTCAAGCTCTATTTCATGGTGGGCCTGCCCACGGAGACCGAAGAGGATCTGGAAGGCCTGGCAAAATTGGTCCGCGGCCTGAAAAGAATGGGCCGCAGCCAGATCAACCTGGGGGTGGCCCATTTCACGCCCAAAGCCCACACCCCCTTTCAATGGCACCCGGCCTCGGGAACGGAACAAATCAACCGCCGCCTGATGAAAATTCGCGACCTCTGTAACGCGCCGGGCCTGACCCCTAAATGGAACGCCCCGGGCGCCTCGTGGGTGGAGGCGATCCTGGCGCGGGGGGACCGCCGCCTGGGCGCGGTATTGGCCCGGGTCTGGCGATCCGGCGCCCGTTTTGAAGCCTGGGGCGACCGTTTTGACCCGGCCCTGTGGTCCGGGGCCCTGGCCGCGGAAAAACTGCCCGAGGCGATCCTGCTCCATCCCTTTGGGGAGAACGACCCCCGGCCCTATGGCCATTTGTTCGCCGGGGTGACGGACCATTTTCTGAAACAGGAGCTGGAAAAATCACGGCGCGGGGAAACCACCGCCGACTGCCGCTGGGATACCTGCCACGGCTGCGGCGCCTGCCATGACGGCGCGGCCATTGATCTGGCCCGAACGGCTGAGCCCGCCCAGGCGGCCGAGGGCGCCCGGGAAGAGGCTTCACCGGACCCGGCCGGCTCACCACCCAACCCGGCGGCCGGAACCCAACCGGAGGCCGTCTATCTGGTCAACTTTAAAAAAGGCGGCCGCGCCGCCTTCCTGGGCCACTTGGAATTGGTGGAACTCTTCAAGCGGGCTTTCCGCCGGGCCGGCCTGGATCTGGCCATGAGCCAGGGGTTCCATCCGCAACCCAAAATATCCTTCCTCACCGCCCTGCCTTTGGGCGTGGTCAGCGAGGACGAATACCTGCGGGTGGTCTGCCCGCGGCCCAGGCCGGTTCGGGAAGTGGCCGACCGCCTGGCGGCTCAACTGCCCGAAGACCTGGCCATCAAAGGGGTTCGCCTTCTCGGGGCCCGCTCCTCCAAGGCCCGGCCCCGGGCCGTGGTCTGGCGGGTGACCGCCGAGAAGCCGCTGTTCACTCCCGGCCCGCCCCTTCACCCGGAGGCGATTCTGAGGTATACTGATAAAAAGCGCGGTCTTAAGGAATACCGGCTGAGCGAATTCGTCCCGGCCGCCGAAGGCGACGGCCAGGGCGCGACCCTGACCATCACCCTGGGACTGAACGGTACGCCCAAACCGGTGGCCGCGGCCGCGGCCCTTTGGGGCCTGGACCTGACCGCGGAGACGGTCACCCTCTCCAAACTGGAGACCATTCTGGAGTGACCCATAGGGAAAACCATGTCATCTGAACTCATCATCAATTACCGGCCCCACGAAACCAGGGTGGCTCTTTTGGAAAACAGCACCCTGGTGGAGTTTCAGGTGGAACGCGGCGCCCAGGGGGCCGGCCTGCTGGGCAATATCTATCGGGGCCGGGTGATACGGGTCTTACCGGGTATGCAAGCCGCCTTCATCGACATCGGCCTGGAAAAGGCGGCCTTTTTGTATGTCGATGACGTCAGCGGCCAGGCCGGCGATTTTGAAAAACGGCTGGGGCTCCCTCTGAGCGGAGAAGGAGCTCCGGACTCCGAGGAACATGGGGGCGGCGACGGCGACGATGGGGAGAGCGGGGCGGACCGGGGCGGCGAGCCCTCGCCGCCCATCGAGACGCTCCTGACCGAAGGGCAGGAGCTCCTGGTTCAGATATCCAAGGAACCCATCGGCCAGAAGGGGGCCCGGGTGACCACCCATATCTCCCTGCCGAGCCGCCGCCTGGTCCTGATGCCCACCATGACCCACCTGGGGGTCAGCCGGCGTATCGAGGACGAGGAGGAACGGCGCCGCCTCAAGGAGATCCTGGACAGCCTGGGCCACCACCACGGTTTCATCGCCCGCACCGCTTCCGAAGGGGCCACGGCCTTCGAACTCCAGGCCGAGGCCAAATTTCTCGTCCACCTCTGGCGCCGTATCATGGACGATTCCGACAAGGGGTCGGCCCCCTTCCGGGTCCATCAGGAATTGGACGCCACCCTCAAGGCGGTGCGTGACATTTTTACGGAAAACATCGACCGCCTGGTCATCGACCACGAAGGCCAGTATGAGGCGGTCAAAAAATTTTTGGAAACCTTTTCCCCAAAACTGGCCGGAAGCCTGGAACTCTATACCGGGGCCGAACCCATCTTCCACGCCTGGGGTGTGGAAACCGAATTGGCCCGGGCCCTGAGCCGCAAAGTGTGGCTGAAGAGCGGCGGCTACGTGGTCATCGATTCCACCGAGGCCCTGACCGTCATCGACGTCAACACCGGACGCTATGTGGGCCGGCACAATTTGGAGGAAACCATTCTGAAGACCAACCTGGAGGCGGTCAAGGAAATCGCCTACCAGTTGCGCCTGCGCAATATCGGCGGCCTGATCGTCATCGATTTCATCGACATGGAAAAGGAAACCAATCGGGAACGGGTGTTCCAGGCCCTCAAGGACAGCCTCCGGCGCGACAAGGGCAAGACCAAGGTGCTGCCCATGAGCGAATTGGGGCTCATTGAAATGACCCGCAAGCGGACCAAGGAAAACATAGACCGCTTCCTGCGCGAACCTTGCTTCTACTGCCAGGGCCAGGGGTTCCTCCTGTCGCGCACTTCAGTATGCCACGAGGCCTTTTTAAACCTCGAACTTCAGGCCAGCGAAAACCCCGAGGGGCACCTGAAGATCACCGTCCACCCTCAAATTCGGGACATGATGCTGGACGAAGCCCGCGGCGCCCTGGAGGATCTGGAAAAAAGGCTGGGCCGCTCCATCGCCATCAAAGCCGACGAAACCCTGCATCTGGAGGAACATCACATCGAAGTGCTGTCCGAAGGCGGCTCCCCGTCATAACGGCGGCCAGAGCGCTTTTCCATAAAGGTCACGGGCATTATTAACCCGGCGGTTGGCGAAGTCGGTTCTCGGCGGCGGAAGTCCAGTGATTTCGGGCTTTGGCGAAATCACGGGTACGACTTATTTCGTTGCCGGAGTAATAGCGGCGGCCGGAGCGCTTTTCCATTTACGAGAGGTGAGAGATGCGTCAGCAATCGAACCTGGAAATGGCCCAGTTGAAACTGGTCAAAAGTATTTTTTTGATGAATGCCGAGTTCCAGCCCGCCGACGAACGGGTGGCCATCGGGGTCTCCTTGAAAAATAACGGTGAATTCCAAACCGACGGGCGGCTGGCCCATTTCACGCAGCGCCTCACCACCGGTCAGCCGGACACCGCCCCCTTTTTTCTCGACGTGGAATTCAGCGCCGTTTTTCTCCTGGACCCCGCGCCCCTGCCGTTGGAGCGGCCGCATTACGTCAAACGGATTTTTCCGCAAATCGTTTTTCCGTATATGCGGGAGTATGTGGCCGAGACCACCCGGCGGGGAGGCTTCACCCCTTTGATCGTCAACCAAACGCTTTTTGACGAGGACCCGGAAAGCCCCGGCCCGGATCTTGAGGAGACGAAATGCGCGCTGCATTGACCGGGGCCCGGCTTGTTTTCGATCACCCTTTTTTTATAAGCACGCGGCCCTCAGCCGGTTATGTCCAAACCGCGCCCGGTGGTGTTGCCCCCCAGAACCCGAGGTTTTTATGAGGTGGCTCTATCGGTTGTTCGCCGATCTGGCCGGCCCGCCGGTGGTCCTGGCCGCCACCCTCAAAGGCCGTTTCGGCGGCGCCTGGCGGGAACGCCTGGGGCTTCGCTTTTACCCGCCCCCCGCCTGGCCCCGCCCCCGGATCTGGTTTCACGGGGCTTCGGCCGGGGAGATCCGTTCGGCCGCGGCGGTGGCTGAAGCCGTCCTGGCCCAGGCCCCGGACACTGAAATTTTCCTCAGCGCGGGCACTCCGGCCGGATTGGCCACCGCGGGGGAACTCTTTTCCGACGAACCCCGGGTGACCACCCTGGCCGCGCCTCTGGATTTCTGGGGCGCCCCCCGCCGCGCCCTGGCCCGGCTCCGCCCTTCCGCCCTGGTCATTTTGGAAACGGAATTGTGGCCCAACCTGCTCCATCAGGCCCGGGCCGACGGGGTCAGGATCATGCTGGCCGCCGGCCGGTTGACGGACCGTTCGTACAGGCGTTATCGGCTGGTCCGGGGCTTTATGGCCGACCTCTTGTCCCTCTTTGACCTGCTGGCTGTGGCCGGCGCGCGGGAGCGCGACCTGTACGCCGGTTTGGGGGCCCCCGAAGAGAGGCTGGTCGTTTTAGGCAATCCCAAGTTCGACCGCCTCCCCCTGGAGGCCGCGGGTCAGGCTTTTGCCGACAAAAAGGCCGATTGGGGTGAAAAGCTGGGGAAAACCGCCGATCAATCCTTGATCGTGGCCGGTTCCACCCACCAGGGGGAAGAAGACCTTCTCCTGGCCGCCTTTGAAAGCCTGCGAATCAAGCGGCCCGGCCTGCGCCTGATCCTGGCCCCGCGCCACCTGAATCGGGTGTCGGAGGTTCTGGCCCTGGCTGAAAAACGGGGGCTGACCGCGGCCCGTTCCTCCCACCCGGCCCGGCCTCTCCTGGATCAGGCCCAGGCGCTGGTGGTGGACACTTTGGGGCATCTCACCGCCTTGTACGCCCTGGCCGACATTTCCGTGGTGGGGGGGAGTTTATGCCCCGGCCTGACGGGGCACAATCCCTTCGAGCCGGCCATCAGCGCCTCGCCCACGATGTTCGGCCCGCATATGTCCAGTTTCCAGCCGGAGACCCAGGGCTTGCTCGGCGTCGGCGGCGCTCGGGAAACCGCCCCCGAACGCCTGGCCGCCGACCTGGAAGCCTGGCTGGCCGATCCGGCCTCGGCCAGGGCCGTGGGCCAGGCGGGTCAAGCCTGGCTGGCCACCCGGCCGGCCGCCGCGCCGGCCCTGGCCGAGGCCGTTCTGAATCTCGTGGGAATTTTTAAAAATCCGCCAGTTTTTGAATGATCAATAATCCTCGTGATGACAAGGGGAGCGTCATGACCAGACCACAACCTTTCGCCTGGCTGAGCCTGGTGACTTTTTTGCTGCTGATTCCTTTCGTCTCCGGGGAAGCCTCGGCGCAGCAAGCGCAGCGCGCCCTGACCAACCTCGGGGAGTTCAGTTTGTCCATGGCCTTGGCCGGCGATGACGTCTGGCTCTTTGAAATATCGCCCAACCCGGCTTTCCCCGACCAGAACATCAAGACCTCTCTCATGGTCAACCCCGGGACGCGCCTCACCCTGCCGGACGGAGGCGCGGACACCTGGTCCAACGGTACCCTGGCCGTCAAGCTCAGCCATAACCCCCCCACCATCACCATCAGCCGTCCCAACGGGTCCAGGGTCTTTTCCATCAGCCCCTACGCCCCGGACGGACAGTTGGCCGGCCTCAGCTTTCTCGGTGACTTCAGCCACCTCTTCGGCCTGGGGGCGGATTTCCGCCTGTCCAACGACGTCTTCAATCTGATGGGGGAAACCATTTTGCCCGGCGGGGCTTTTGGCAACAGCCGCCTGTCGCGTTTCGGCTACCGGCCCAACCAGGTCCAGGCTCCCATTCTCTACGGCCTGGGGCAGGGGCTGGATTGCGGGGCCCTGTTCATCGACGAAACCCGGCCGCTGATGTGGGATTTCTCCGGACAGCCGTGGACCGTGT
>JAVBTP010000232.1:0-10225 GCA_031556115.1 Candidatus Adiutricaceae bacterium | reverse complement strand
CCAACTCGTCCAGGGATGAAAACCCCCCGGCCAGAATCTGGCTGCTCCGCTCCCCCACGTGGCGGATGCCCAGGGCGTGGATGAAACGCCACAGCGGCGCGGTCTTGGAGGTCTCCAGAGCCGCCAGGAGATTTTTGGCCGACTTTTCCCCGAACCGGGGCAGGGTTTTGACCTGATCGAAGGTCAAACGATAGAGATCGGTGGGGATTTTGACCAATCCGTCGGTGATGAGGCGGTCCACCAGGCTGTCCCCCAGCCCCTTGATGTCCAGCGCATTCTTGCCGCCGAAATGATAAAAGCGCTCCCGCACCTGGGGGGGGCACCAGGGGTTGGGACAGCGCCGGGCCGCCTCGCCGGGCCGCCGCACCGTGGCCGTGCCACAGGCCGGGCACTCGGCGGGGAAGGGGAAAGACGCCCGCCCCTCTTCCGGCCGCCGGCTTCTGACCACCTCCACCACTTCGGGAATGACCTCCCCGGCCCGCCGCACCAGCACCGTGTCGCCGACGCGGACGTCCTTGCGGGCCAGTTCGTCCTCGTTGTGCAGCGAGGCGTTCCGCACCGTCACCCCGCCCACGGCCACCGGGGCCAGCTTGGCCACCGGGGTCAGGACTCCGGTGCGGCCCACCTGCACCTCGATGTCCAGAACCGTGGTCTCCGCCAGACGGGGTTTGAACTTGGCCGCCAGAGCGTAGCGCGGAGCCCTGGCCGTGGCCCCCAACCGGTCCCACAGGGCCAGGTCTTCAAGGGTGACGACCAGGCCGTCGATCTCATAAGGCAGGCCGTCGCGGGCCTCCTCCAATTCGGCAAAAACAGCCTGGACCCCCTCCAGGGTCAGCCCGCCGACGGTGTAGGGCGAGGACTCCACGGCCAGACCCCAGCCTTTCAGGGCGTCCAGAACCTGGCCGTAGGTGGTCAGTCCCAGAGCCCCCGGATCGGCCAGACCATAGGCGAAAAAATTCAGCCGCCGTCCCCGGGTGACCTCGGCGTCCAACTGCCTCAAGGCGCCGGCGGCCGCGTTGCGGGGGTTGGCAAAGAACGCCAGGCCCTCCTCTTCCCGACGGGCGTTGAGCCGCAGGAACTCCTCTTTTTCCAAATACACCTCGCCGCGCACGGTGAGGCGTTCGGGCCGGTCCAAAGCGTCCAGGAGTCCTTCCTCGGGAAAGGCCAGTTCGGCCGGGAGGCCCGCGATGGTCAGGGCGTTGGCCGTGACGTTTTCGCCGGTGACCCCGTCCCCCCGGGTGGCGGCCAGAGTCAGGCGGCCGCGCTGATAGACCAGTTCCAAAGCCAGACCGTCGAATTTCGGCATGGTGTGGAAAGCCAGTTCCCCGCCGCCCAGGAATCGCCGGGTGCGGGCCGCGAACTCGGCGATCTCCTCGGGCCGCAAAGCCTTGTCCAGGCTCATCATAGGGGTTTCGTGCCGCACCTTGGCCAGCCCCCCGCCCACCACCGGAGCCCCCACGGTCCGGGTGGGGGAGCCGGGGGTGGCCAGTTCGGGGTATTGTTCCTCGAGGTCCTTGAGCTCCCTGAAGAGGGCGTCCCATTGGTCGTCGCTGATCTCGGGCGCGTCCTGGGCGAAATAGAGCTCGTTGTGGCGCGTGATCTCGGCCCGCAGGGTTTCGATCCGGCGGCGGGTTTGGTCGATGGTCGCCTCCGTCATGGGGTCGGCCTCCCTCTCTTCACGAAAATTTATGGCGGATCAACAGTCACGTGCGATCAGGGCCGACCAGGCCAGTTCGGCGGCCCGGGCCAGGCCGCTTTTGAACTCGGGCCGGCGCAGGCCCACATGGTGCCGTTCGTCATCGAGGCGGTCGGAAATGACCAACAGGGCGGTCAGGCGCACCCGGCGAAACGCGGCCGCGGCCCACAGGGCGGTGGTCTCCATGTCCACCATGCGCGCGCCGGCCGTCTTCTGTTCAGCCACCAGGCCGAATGTTTCGCGAAACAGGCCGTCAGTGGACCAGATGCTTCCGCCGCCGATCTCGCCTGGTCCGGCCCGGTCCAGCACCCGGCCGCGCAGGCCGGCGTCCGGCCGCAGAGGGGCCGGGTAATGGGCCGAGGTCCCTTCGGTGGACAGGCCCGACTCCGGACTGACCAGGGCGCCCGGTTCCAGGTCGGCCGTCAGACTTCCGGCCAGGCCCAAAAAAATAATCTCGCGGGCGCCGCGCCGGATCAACTCCTCCAGGGCCATCACGGCCATGGGCGCGCCCAGCACCGGTCCGGCCAAAAAGGCTTCAGGCCAGACCGTCAAGCCGGTCAGGCCCGCCCAGAGCGGCGAGCGGTCGCGGCCGGCCGACGGGGCCGCCCGGCGCGCGACTTTCAGGTCGAAGCCGGCGGCGGCCAACAAGCCGCGCGCCGGCAGGGGTTCATAGGATTTGGCCGGGGGAAAGGCCACTTCGTAATCGGGATCGCAGGCCATCACAGAGCTCCACCCCGGAAATAAAAAATATACGATATTTTTTATTCCTCTAAACAATCAGCATGGCGTCGCCATAGCTGTAAAAACGAAAACGGTCCTCCACCGCCCGGCGGTAAGCCGCCAAAATACGCTCCCGGCCGGCCAGGGCGGCCACCAGCATCAAAAGACTGGACCCGGGCAGATGAAAATTGGTCACCAGGCCGTCCACCACCCGAAACCGATAGCCGGGCCGGATGAAAAGATCGCCCCAGCCCTCCTGGGCCACGATGCGGCCCGACTCGTCGGCCGCCCACTCCAGCGCCCGGACCGTGGTGGTGCCCACGGCCACCACCGGCCGCCCCCCGGCCTTGGCCCGGGCCACGGCCTCGGCCGTGCTTTCAGGCATGGTGATGTGTTCCCGATGCAGCCGGCCGCTTTCCAAATTTTCTTTGGTCAGGGGGGCGAAAGTGCCGGCCGAAACCTTCAGGGTCACCTGGGCCGTTTCAAAGCCCCCGGCCGCCAGGCGGTCCAGCATGGGGGGGGTGAAATGAAGCCCGGCGGTCGGGGCGGCCACCGCGCCGGGCGTTTTGGCATAGACGGTCTGGTAACGCTCCCGGTCCTCGGGGGCGTCGGGCCGTTTGATGTAAAAAGGCAGGGGCACGTGACCCACCTGGTTCAGCACCTTTTCGGGCGCGCCCTCGAATTGGAAGCGGATGAGCCGCCGGCCGTCAGGGTGGGTCTCCAGAACCCGCCCCCGCAGCATCGCCTCCCCGTCCGGCCGCCGGAAGAAAAATTCGGCACCCGGCTTGACCCGGCGGCCGGGGTGGACCAGGCACCACAGGTCATAGTCGCCGGCTTCGGCGGTGGGCAGGGGGGGCTCCAGAATAAACGCCTCGGCCTGGCCGCCGGTGTCCGCCCGGCGGCCTAAAAGCCGGGCCAGACTGACCCGGACCTCGTTGAAAACCAACAGGGCGTTCTTGGGCAACAAGTCGGGCAGTTCGCCGAATTGATGGAAAAAAACGCCGTCGACCCGCCGATCCAGAACCAGAAGTCGCGATTGGCCACGCTCAGCGGGCGGGGCCTGGGCGACCAGCTCAGGCGGCAGGTCGTACATGTACTCGGCCATTTCAGGCAACACGTTCATGACGACCTCTCAATGGATGATGTTTTTAGGCGAGGCGCGGGGCTCACCCCGCCGTTCACCCGGCCCGGCGGCCGGTCAAACCCTTTCAATCACTCGCATGCTCCGCCACCGGCCCGACCTGTACCGCCAGGCTCCGACAGCGGACAAAACCAACACGTAAAAAACAAAAGCGGCCCACAGCGTCCGCACGGTGGCCAAATCCAGGGCGAAGAGCAGCCAGATGGGCAGCGCCAGACAGAATACTCCGGTAAGACCCATGGCGGCCATGGGAAACCACACGTCGCCGGCTCCGCTCAAAGCCCCGAAACAGCACAGGTACAGGCCGTCGAACACAGTGTACATGACCACGAACCGCAAAATCAAGACCCCGAGGTCCATAATCCGGGCGATGGTGGCCGGGGCGTAGTGGTCGGGCAGAAAAAGTTGCAGCAGCGGCTCGGGAAACACCAAAAACACCACGGCGATGAAAACCACGTAGAGGCTGCTGATCCCCACCCCGCTGACCACCGCCTCGGAGGCCTCCCCGGGCCGGCCCCGGCCGATGGACTGGCCCACCAGAATGCTGATGGTGGCCCCCACCCCGATCATGGGGAAAAAGGAAAGAGCTTCGATGGAAAAGACAATATTGTTGGCCGCCAGATGCAGTTCCCCCAGGCGGCCGATGATGAAGGCGAAAAAGGTAAAAGCGGCCAGTTCCAGAAACCGCTGGAGCCCGCCGGGGGAACCGTAGGCCGTCATCCGCCACAAAAGCTCACGGTCCAGGGCGCGGGTTTGGGCGACATGGTGGTTCCCCGTCATTTTCCGATTGAAGATCAAGACGGAAAAAATGACCACCGTCACCAGCCAGGCCAGGACCGTGGCCACTCCGGCCCCGACGATGCCCCACTCCGGCACCAGCCGGACGCCCCCCACGGTCACTCCGAAAATCAAGGCGTAGGCCAGGGGGATGTTGATCAGGGCCCCGGCCAGATTGCCCCACATGACCATGCGGGTGCGGCCCAGGCCGGCCAAAAAGGAGGACATGGCAAAGTAGGCCAGGTTCAGCACCGCCGGCCCGGCCAGGATGCGGTAATAGGTGACCTCCAGCTTCTGGATTTCGGGGGGATGGCCGCCCAGGGCGAAAATAGCCGGGGCCGCGAAACAGGTCAGGCCAATGAGGAGGCCGGCCAGGCCGGCCAGGTAGAGGCCCTGCCAGAGGACGGCGGCCGCCCGGTCCGGCCGGCCGGCGCCGGTGTATTGGGCGGTGAAGACACTGACGTAGGCCACCAGGCCCTGAAAAAAAGAGGACACGGTGACCATGGCCACGCCCGAAGGGAGTGAGGCGGCGATAGCCTCCAGAGAATAACGGCTCAGGAACAGTCGGTCCGTGAAAAGCATGGCCGACACGGAGATATTGGAAGCCACCAGAGGCAGGCAGATCCGCAGCGTATGGGCGTAGCCGTTGTGGCCCCGCCACCGGACCCGGGGGTTCATGGATTTGATGACGTCGACCAGGCTTTTTCTGGCCCCGGTCTCCGGAGCGGTCAGGGGCGTGGGCATAGGTTCTCTCCATTCAAGCCCCGTCACCATACCACCTCCGGGGGGCTTTGGCAATAATTTGCGGGAATAGTTGCGGGAATAGGCGGCCAAACCCCCAACGCGCCGCGCGCGGTGTTTTCCATGGCCCGGCGCGTTCCGTGGCTCACCCCGCTCCCCCGGCCGCCCCACCGCCGGCGTCAGGCCTTTCTTGACTTTGGCCACGGCCTGTGGTGTAATCCGGCCAGGCTCTAGGAAAGCCTGCCCACATAATGGCCTTGTTTTTTCGCTTGCACATACACAGGGAGTGCGGACTCTATCCGTGCCGATGGCTGCGTTTTTTCAAAACACGGCCGGGTGTGGGCCGAATAAAACACCTTCGGGGAATAAGGCCTGCAGTCCCCCCTGTGTGGGCTGTTCCTAGCGCCCGGCCGTTTTTTAACGGCCAGCCAGTTCCCCACTGGGAGGCGCCCCATGTCAGAAGACAACCCCCTCACCGACCACAATGATGAACTGATCCGCCAACTGCTGCCCCACCTGACACACCTCAACGACGACCTCGACCAGGTCCTGGGCCGCTACCGCGACGCCTGCCGGCAGTTTCGGCACCTCTTCCTCGGCCTCACGCCCGAAGGCCGCGACCCCGACCCCCTCGCCCAGACCCCGAGCCTGCCTAACCTGCTCTTCCGCCTGCGCGACCAGATTGACAAAGCCGATCATGTCGCCGACGCCCTCAACGTGCTGGACCATTTCAACCGTCAGGCCGAAGCGGCCAGCCTCACCCTGGCCGCCTGGCACAACGAAGAGGACGCCACCACCGGCCATTGACCGGCCACGCTCGCCGGCCCGACGTTTCCTCCCGAAACCACGCGGTACGTTATTGCGCCGGCCGGTGAACATATTCAACCCGTGATTTCGCCAAAGCCCAAAACACTGAATTTGGTCGTCCGGGACTGAACATGTTCAGCGGCCGGGCCTATAATCCGGCGCGCTCCGTGGCTCGACCCACCCCATGGGCGGCATATGGCCCGTCGCCGACGGAGCCCGGCGCGAAGGCGGCCCCGAAATGCGCTGTCGGCCATGGCGATTACCCAATGGCGATTACCCGATTTGTCCCGCACCCCCATTTTGTGCTATACTATAAAATTTGAAAGATACCATCGACGATCCTCAGGGAAATATCCTTAAATTATGGACTACGTCAAACACTTCAACCTCAGCGACCGCCCCTTCAAGAACACCTACGACGGCAAGTTCTTCTATCGCTCCCCGGCGGCCGGGGCGGTCTTCGAGGCGCTGCGCGACGAGAACTGCCCGTCCCTGGTGCGGGTCAAGGGTCGGGGAAAGGTGGGCAAAACCTCGGTTTTGCGGCGGCTGCCCGTGGAGTTGCGCGCCGGGTTCAAGGTGGCCCTGATCCTGAACCCCCAGATGACGCTGGCCGAAATTTTCCGCCAGGCCCTGACCGATTTCGGCCGCAGCCACAAATTCACCCCCCGCACGCCTGAGGAAGAGCTTTTAGGTTACTTCCAAAACGCGGTCTCCGAATTCCTTGAGGAAGGCTATCGGGTGCTCCTGGCCGTGGACAACGCCGACGAACTCACCCCCGAAATTTTAGCCGAATTCCACGGCCTGCTGGAATTGGAAAGCCACTGGCGGGGCCGGGTGATTCTTCTGCTATGCGGCTCGTCCGAAACCGCCTGGCCCATGGTGCCGGATATCCTCCTCGAACAGGCGGACCTGGAGCTCCCCCCCCTGACCGCCAAGGAAACCGAGGAGTACGTCCTCACCCGCCTGAAGGCCGCCGGCGGAAGCCAGCGTTTCAGCCGGGGGGCTCTGAAGGTGCTGTGGGAATACAGCGCCGGCCGGCCCGAAACCATCAACCAACTGGCCGAGCGGGCCCTCATCGCCGCCTGGTCCTCGGGCCGCGACGAAGTGGCCTCCCCCCACCTGCGGGCCGCCCGCACCAGCCTCGACGCCCCCCTGACCATCGACTACCAGGCCCTGGAGCAGGCCGCCCGAGGCCAGACCGCGCGCCCCGAACAGGCCCCGGCCCGCGGCGGCCACCGTTGGCGGGCCTTGGCCGTGATCCTGGTGTTGGCGGCGGGGGGCTTTTTCGGCATTCGCCACTTCAGCGCGGCCCCGCCCCCGGAAGTGGTCGAGGCCGCCCCTCCCGTGGAGGAGGCGGCCCTCCTCGACCAGCCCGAAAATCCCGAACTGGAGGCCACTCCGGCCGCCGGCGCCCCGATCGCCGAAACCGCGGGGGTGCTGGCCCCGGCCCTGCCGACCCCGCCGCCCCAAATACTGAGCCTGCCCCAGGGTACCCTGGCCCTGGTGGTGGATCAGGGTCAGGGAATCGGCCGCCTGTGGCAGGGCGGCGCCCGAGGGCCGGGCCTGAAGGCCGAAGTGGCCTCGCCGAAATTCAAAAGCGACGGCCTGTATCTTTTCGGCCGGCCGCGGGGGAACAACCCCCTTATTTTTCAATATCCCCCGGCCCGCGACCTCCCGAAGGAGGAGGCCAGGACCATCTGGCCCCGGGTCTCCACCTTATTGCCTCAAAATATTTTGCCCATTATCGTCGCCTCGGCCAAGGAATACAGCCAGACTAAAAACGAGGAGGCCGAGGAGGCTATACTGGGCCGGGTCAAGGCCTGGGTGCAGTCGCAGCAATACCGCTTTCCCGACACCATGGCCGCGCTCTACGCCTCCAGCTTTCAGTTTTTCGAACTGGGCCGCCAAGGCAAGACCATGAACCGCGAAAACTTTCGCCAGGCCTTGATTTCCGAGGCCCGCACCTCCGGCGAGGTGAATTTGTCCATCTCCCAGCCCCTGGTCATGCAGGACCCCACCAACACCTCCATTTTCTGGGCCGTCTTCAACCTCAAATATGAATCCCGCCTCCGCAACGACATGGGTGTCCGGGTCCTGATCTTTGAACGGAGCGTTCTGGGGTCGGAGTGGCCCATCGTGGCCGAACTCTGGCTGCCCGAAAAAAGCCTCAGGGAAGACTGATGACCGGCTCCCGTCCAATTCTGGAAGCCGTCAGGCGCCTGGTTCTCAAGCGCAATGTGCTCACCAGCTTCTGCATGGGGTTTACCTCGGGCGCGCCGCTTCTGGTGGTTTCCACCCTGGTGCAGGGCCGGCTGACCGAAGCCCGCGTGGACATCAAGGATATCGCGGCCATGGCCTTGGTGGGCCTGCCGTATGCCCTGAAATTCCTGTGGTCCTTTTGGCTCGACACCTGCGATCCTCCGCTGATCGGTTTTTTGGGCCGCCGCCGGGCCTGGCTCCTCGTCAGCCAGGCGGGGGTCATGGCCGGGCTGTGGGGCCTGTCGGCCATCGATCCCCGCGACCTGACCGCCGTGGCCGCCTTCAGCTTTGTCGTCACCTTTTCCTCGGCCACCCAGGATATCGTGGTGGACGCCTACCGCCGCGAGGACTTTCCCGACGCCGAACTGGGCCTGGGCTCGGCCTACTATGTCTGGGGGTATCGGCTGGGCATGCTGGTGATTTCCGGGGGCGGGCTCCTTTTCGCCGACCTTTTCGGCTGGCCGGCCACTTTCCGCCTGGCCAGCCTGACCATGCTCATCGGCCCCCTGACCTTATGTTTCAGCCCCGAGCCCCAGGTGGAGCGCCCCACCCCCTCAGGTTTACTGGACACGGTCTGGCGGCCGTTGCGCGATTTCTTCCAGCGGCCGGCCCCCTGGCTGATCCTGCTGTTCATCTTCTTTTACAAATTCGGGGATCAGCTGGCCACCAGCCTGACCACCACTTTCTACCTGGAACTGGGGTATACCAAAACCCAGATCGGGGCCGTGGTCAAAGGCTTCGGCACGGCCGCCATCCTGGCCGGGGTCACCCTCGGGGGCTGGGGCGTCTTGAGGATGGGTCTGAGGCTGAGCCTGTGGATTTTTGGCTTTTACCAGATGATCACCATTCTGGGTTTCGTGGCCCTCTGCTATCTCCCGGTCCACCCCTGGTCCCTGGCCCTGGTCATCAGCCAGGAGAACCTGGCGGCCGGGGCCGGCACCTCGGCCTTTGTGGCCTTCATGGGCAGCCAGACCAACCGCAGCTTCAGCGCGGCCCAATACGCCCTTCTCTCGGCCCTGATGGCCCTGCCGCGCACCCTGTTCTCGGCCAAGGCCGGTGACCTGGTGGAGGCCATGGGCTGGCCCGGTTTTTACGTTTTCTGCACCTTCACGGCCCTGCCGGCCTTCTTTATTCTGTATTACCTCACCCGCCGAGGAGTTTTCGCCTATGAAAAGGCTTGATCTTTGGCCGTTCCTGGGACCGGTCTTGGGGCTGTTTCTGGCCGCGGCCGTCTTATGGCCAGCCCTGGCCGCCGACGCTTTCGAGCCCCCGGAGCGGGGCCTGGTGGCCGCGTTCAACTATCCCGGCCTGACTCTGGGGCCGGGGGAGGATTTTGACCTGAACCTCACGCTCCGCAACACCGGCCGCCTGGACGACACCTTTCTGGTCACGGTGACGGCGAGCCCCGCCGGCTGGGACACGGAAATACGCAGCTTCGCCCGCGTCATCACCGGCCTGTTTCTCCCCGGCCAGGACCAGGCCGGGCTGAGCCTCGTCGCCCGGCCGGGCGACGGCCGGCCTCCGGAGCCGGGGGTCTACAACTTTCAGGTTCGCGTGGAAAGCCTTGACGGGCAGTTGCGGCGGGAGGCCGCCTGCGCGGTCACGGTGCGGGAGCGGGCCGGCGGCGGCCAGGCCCTCACCGTGTCCACCACCTATTCGGAACTGCGCGGGCCCAGCGACGGCCGGTTTTCCTTTTCCCTGGATATTAAAAACCCTGGGGGGGAAGACGGCCTGGTGGGCCTGGGCGTCACCGCGCCCGACGGCTGGGAGGCCTGGTTCAAGCCGAGTTACGAGGACAAACAGGTTTCCTCCATCCAGATTCCCAAGGGCCAGAGCCGGACCCTGAACCTGGACGTGACCCCCGGTTTCAAAGCCGCCCCCGGCCGCTACCCCTTGAAGGTGCGGGCGTCCTCCCAGTGGGGCGAGGCCGGGGCCGTCCTGACCGTGGAACTGACCGGCACCTATCAGATCCGGCTCATGACCGCCAACGAGCTTCTTTCGGGATCCACCGAACCGGGCCAGCCGCTGACCATGAACTTTTTCGTCCTCAACGAGGGGTCAGCCCCCCAGCGGGAAGTGAAATT
>JAVBTP010000044.1:0-4946 GCA_031556115.1 Candidatus Adiutricaceae bacterium | reverse complement strand
CCCGCCTGGTTTGGTCATCGTCTCGGCCGACTATTCCCAGATCGAATTGCGGGTCCTGGCCCATTTCTCCCAGGACGAGGCCCTCTTGCGCGCCTTCGCCCGCGACGAGGACATCCACACCCAGACCGCCGCTGAAATTTTTGGCCTGAGCCCGGCCGACGTCACCCCCCAGTTGCGCCGGGAGGCCAAGACCATCAACTTCGGCGTAGTGTACGGCCAGGGCGCCTTCGCCCTGGGGAAGCAATTGGGCATCCCCCAGGCCCAGGCCCGGGACTTCATCGACCGCTACTTCACCCGCTTCCCCGGTGTCAAACGCTATATGGAGGAAACCCGTGAAACGGCCCGGGCCACCGGCCGGGTGACCACCTGGTTCGGCCGGCCCCGCCTGTTGCGGGGTCTGGCCGGGGGCGGCTATCAGGCCCGGCAGGAAGCCGAGCGCATGGCCATCAACACCCCCATCCAGGGCACGGCGGCCGACCTCATCAAAATGGCCATGCTGACCGTGGAAGCCCGCCTTCGTCGCGAACACCCCCGGGCCCGGCTGATCATGCAGGTGCACGACGAACTGGTTCTGGAAGCGCCCGAGGAAGAGGCCGCCCAGGTCGGTGATTTGCTCAAAACCGAAATGGCCGCGGTGGCCCTGAAGCCGCCCCTCACCGGCGCCCGGCCGTTGAGCGCGCCTTTGAAGGTGGATGTGGGCTGGGGCGCCAACTGGGCTGAGGCCCATTGATCTTCAGGGGCCAGCAGGCTTTTCCGAATGAATATATAAATATTAGCATTTTAGCTGTCAAAATCGGCAATTTTTTCAAGAGCCTTGCTCCGGGCGGGGAAATGTTTTACAATATTGAAACCGGTATCCTATGGAGCCGAATTCAACGAGGCGGAATGCCCTGTGATGCCCAAACCTGAAATCGCCAAAAGAAACACGGTGACCATCGACCAGGTCCTGCGGCCGCAGACGCACCTCGACCTGATTTTCGATGTCGACCTTCTCAAGGATTATATCGATGTGCGCGGTTCCACGGTTATGGACATCACCCCCAAGTGGATCGTCGCGTCCCAGACCGACCCGCCGATTTTGAAATCCATGGTGGGCCGTTCGCTGGAGGCCACCTTCGTCCGCCGCGATCCGGTGACCTCGGAGTTGGTGCGCTGGGGCTGGCGCTGCCAGATTGAGGAACTTATCCTTGATTATAAGCTGCGGGAGGACAGCCGGGACACCGTCCAGGCCCTGGCCATCAGCCTGCCGGCGGCGGGCGGGCTCGCGGAAACCAACGCCCGCATGGACTATCGCCTGAGCATCGGGAGTGACAAAAAAATATCCATCCAGACCCACCCCTCTTTCGGCCGGGTCAGTTTAGTGGATTTTTCGGCCGGCGGCGTCCTTATCGGCGTCCCCAAGCCCCCGCAGGCCAAAGTGGGCATGAAACTCTGGTTCACCCTCTTCTTCCCGGCTCAAGCCGCGCCCGGCCAGCAGACCAGCATCAACGGCGAGGCCGAGGTGGTCTGGGTGACCGACGGCGAGGGCGAACCCATGGCCAAAGTGGGGCTCAAATTTCTGGATCTGGATCTCAGCGCCACCCGGTCTCTGCAAAAAGCCATCAATTTCTATATGCTGGAAGAGCAGCGCCAGCGCAACCGCATGTACTCGGCCGCCCAGAACACCCCCGAGTCCTGACCGCGGCCGGCCGGGCCGGCCCCGAAGCCGGGCGCGGTTTCGCGGCCGCCGCCTGGCGATTCGACGGTGCCTGGGCCAGGCCGCCACGCCCTTTCCCCACGCCATTTTGTGAAACACCGGCCCGACCGGGCCCCGCCGGCCGAGTGGGTTTTTTTTTGGAAAATCGATATGCCGCTCTACCCTTAGGAAAACATAGACGAAGTCAACGAGGCCGCCGACCGGGTGGAACTGGTGGGCAACTACGTCAGCCTCAAGCGCACGGGAAACGTCTACAAAGGCCTCTGTCCTTTCCACTCGGAAAAAACCCCCTCCTTCATCGTCACTCCCCAACGGCACACGTTTCACTGCTTCGGCTGCGGGGTGGGCGGCGGCCCGATTCGGTTTCTGATGATGATCGCCGGCCGGTCCTTTCCGGAGGCGGTGGAGGAACTGGCCCAGCGCTACGGGGTGAGCCTGCCCGAGCCCCGGAGCGGCGACCGGCCCCGCGTCGGGACTCGGGAAAACCGTCCGGCCAGGTTCGAGGCCCTGACCCGGGCCCGGTCTTTTTTTGAGGAACACCTGTGGTCCGAGGCCGGGGGCCCGGCCCGCCGCTATCTGGCCGGCCGGGGCCTGACCCAGCGCACGGCGCGGGAATTCGGCCTGGGGCTGTCCCTCCCCGGCTGGGAGCATCTGCGCCAACACCTGACCGGTCAAGGGTTTTCCGATCATATCCTGGCCGAGGCCGGCCTGGTCAAGCCGGGCCGCGATCCGGGCCATTTTTACGACACCTTTCGCGGCCGGCTGATGATACCCATCATCGACCCCGAGGGCCGGGTGGCCGGTTTCGGCGGCCGGGCCCTGAGCGACCAGGACCAGCCCAAATACCTCAACTCGCCCGAGACGGCCGTTTACAAAAAAGAGCGGTTGCTTTTCGGCTTCCACCGGGCCCGGCCCTTTCTGCGGGGCGCGGGCATGGTGTTTGTGGTGGAGGGTTATTTCGACCTGATCTCCATGGTGGCCGGGGGTATCAACGAAGTGGTGGCCCCCCTGGGCACGGCCCTCACCGCCAAACAGCTGAACCTGTTGCGGGGCCAGGTCGATCAGGTGATGCTCCTGTTCGATTCCGACGAGGCCGGCCAGCGGGCCGCGGCCAAGGCCCTGCCTCTTTTGCTCAACGCCGAACTCGACGGCCGGGTGCTGAAACTGCCCCCGGGCCACGATCCCGACACGTTCATGCGGGAATTCGGGGCCGAGGCCTTGTATGAAGCCGCCGGCCAGGCCATGGACATCATTGACTTCCAGGTGGCGTTTTTAAAAAAATCCCACCCCGACACCCCGGCCGGTCAGGCCCGGATGGCCCGGGAGGCGCAGGAACTCATCGCCCGGGTGCCTGATTCGGCCAAGAGCCAACTGCTGCGCCGCCGTCTGGCCCGGCTGTTGGGACTTGACGAAACCGTGCTGGGCGGTTTTCATTCGGGCGGCGCAGGCCGGGCCCTGGCGCCGGGCCGGGCCGAAACCGCCAAAACGGAGGCGGCCTTCGATCCGGTGGCCGGGCAGCTCTTGCGCTTCATACTCATCCATCCCGAAGCCGCGCCCCCGGTTTTCGGTGAAATGGCCGCCTATTGGCCCGACGACGCCAGCCGGCCACTGTTCAATCATCTGCGGACCCGGTATGAAAATCTGGGGCTGGTGGATCCGGGCGCGGCCGGCGAGCACTCCCCCGAACTGGCCGCCCTGGTGGCCGAAGCGGCCCTGGCCGCCCGCGAATGCCGGCCCGAGGAATCCATCGACCTGGTCCGCCAATACATGAACCGCATTCGGGACAAATGGCGAAAGAGCCGCCAAGCCGCCCTGTCCGCGGCCATTCAACAGGCCCAGGCCGCCGGCGATCACGACGAGACGAACCGTCTCATTAAAGAGAAAATGCTGTTGGACTAGTACCCCGTAACTTAAGAAATTACGGGATACTAGGAGCCTTTCGGGGATGATCAGGTTTCCAGTTGTCCTATTATTACTCCGGCAACAAAATAAGGCGTACCCGTGATTTCGCCAAAGCCCGAAAGCACTGGACTTACGCCGCCGAGAACCGACTTCGCCAACTGCCGGGTTAATAATTAAAATCGCTCCACGAATTGCCGCCAGATCAGCGCCGATATTCCTGCGCCACCGGACGGCCCAGGCGCACCAAAGCCTCCTCCACCGCGCGCCGTCGAACGGCCAGGGTCTCCTCGGGGCGGTCGCTCAAGGCGGTCAAGGCCCGCTGATAAAAATCCGCGGCGACTTCCAAACGGCCGGCCCGTTCATTGACCCGGGCGGCGTATATCAGGGCGCTGCCCCGATTCAGGGCCCGCTCGGCCTCATTGCGGCCCGGAGGATATTCGGCTCGGGCCGTCAATTCGGCGGTCAGTTCCTCCACCCGGCCCTCCTCCTCCAGTCCTTTGAGCTTCAAGCCGTAATACCGCATGAACTCCTGGCTGCCCTCGCCGTGACGGCGGGCCACTTCCTCCAGCACCGGCGCCAGCCGCTCTTGGAATTCAGGCTGCCGCCCCAAGGCGGAAAGGGCGGAGAGCTCCAGACGCATCATTTCCGGCGAGGGCGGTTCCGAGGACTTGGGCACGGAAACGGCCGCGGGCTTGGCCGGTTTTTTGGAAAAAGACTTGGGCGCCGGCTTTTTGTCGGCCAAGTCCCGCGCTTCGGCCTGGGCTTCCGCCATAAGTTCGGTCAGGGCGACGCGAACCGGCTCCTCAGGGTTGGTTTTCAAAAAAGACTCGGCCGAGGCCTGGGCCTGCCGATAAAATTCAGCGCTGTCGCGGGGCCGTTTCAGACCCCAGACCAGACGGGCCAGACGCAGTTGAACCTTGCTGATTTCCGCGTATTCCCCCAAGGGCGGCCGCCCCAGGCGGCCCAAGGCGGCCCGCAGCTCAATCTCCGCCTCCTGCCGCACCCGGCCTTGATTCAGAAAATTGTCGGCCAAGCGCAAATGATAATTGAGGCTCCGACCCACATCAGCCGGTTCCGGGGGCGCTTTGGCCCTTACTTTGGCCGTGATCCGGGCGTCCACCACATCGGCGGCCGCCTGCCAGCGAACCTCGGCCTCCCTGAGCCGGCCCTCGCCTTCCAGGCTTTCCGCCAACATGGCCGAGAGATCCACAAACCGGTCGGAACGGTGGTCGGCGGTCACGGCCAAGAGAGGCCGCACTTCCTCGGCGGCCCGGGCGGAGTGGTGGCGGGGGGAGAGATCGGAAGCGCGTCGAGTCGGGGCCGAGGGTTGGTCCGGGGGGGGCTCTGC
>JAVBTP010000183.1:0-5290 GCA_031556115.1 Candidatus Adiutricaceae bacterium | reverse complement strand
TGATGGCCCTGGGCGACGCCCTGGCCCTGTGCCTCCTGACCGCCAAAGGGTTCACCCCCGAGGACTTTCACCGTTATCATCCCGGCGGCAGCCTGGGCCGCAAACTGCTGCTGGTGCGCGACATCATGCATACCGGCCGGGAGGTGCCCCTCATCACCCCGAACAGCCCCATGTCCGAAGTGCTCTTCACCATCAGCGGCAAGAGTTTCGGCTCCACCGGCGTGATCGATCCCCAGGGGCGCCTCATCGGCATCATCACCGACGGCGACCTCCGCCGTCATATGAACCCGGCTTTCATGTCCCTCACCGCCAAGGAGATCATGACCCCGGGACCCGTCACCCTGGCCCCTGAAACCTTGGCCGCCCAGGCCCTGGGCCTGATGCAAAGCCGGGCCATCACCACCATTTTCGTGGTCGAAGACCAGGCGCCGGTGGGTATTCTGCATATTCACGACTGCCTTCGGGCGGGCCTGCAATAATAAGGAACCCGCCAAAACAAGGAAAATCTCCGGTCCCATAATCATCATCATACCTTCAGGAGCGTCCCATGTTTGACCTTTTCAAAGCCAACGAACCCGCTTTCAACATATACAACCAGCTGCCCGTGGCCCGGCCGGGCTTGATCTTCATCATCATCGGAGCCGTCCTGGTCCTCCTGGCCCTGGTGCTCGAGTGGTTCTGCCTGACCGTCATTTTTCTGCTGCTGACCGGTTTCACCGTCTGGTTTTTTCGGGACCCCGAACGGCCGGCCCCGCCCCCGGGCTTCGGGGTCTCCCCGGCCGACGGGCGGATCATCAAGGTGGAAAAGGCCGACAATCCCCATACCAACGCCCCGGCCCGGAAAGTCAGCATTTTCATGAACGTCTTCAACGTTCACGTCAACCGGATCCCGATCACCGGCCGCCTGGTCAGCCAGGTCTATTATCCGGGCACTTTTCTCAACGCCAGCTTTGACAAGGCCAGCGCCAACAACGAACGCAACGCCCTGGTTCTGGAAACCGACGACGGGACCGTCACCATGGTGCAGATCGCCGGCCTGGTGGCCCGGCGCATCGTCAGTTGGGTGGCGGAAGGGGAAAAGCTGGAGCGGAGCCAGCGCTTCGGCATGATCCGCTTCGGCTCCCGGGTGGATTTATATCTGCCGCTGGAAGCGGAAATCATGGTCACCGTGGGCCAGAACGTGTCGGCCGGCTGGTCGCCGATTTGGCGGATGAACCGGTAACGGTTTCATGAAACAACGCACCAACCCAACGGAGGCAAAACCATGGAACTGGTGGTGATCATCCCGGCCCGGTGGGGCTCGACCCGTTTTCCGGGCAAGGCCCTGGCCCCTATCCTGGGCCGGCCCATGATCGAACACGTCTACCGGCGGGCCCTGACCATCCCCGGTGCGGACCGGGTTCTGGTGGCCACCGACAGCCCCGAAATAGAGGCGGCCGTCAAGGGTTTTGGCGGACGCGTGGTCATGACCGCGGCCCACCACCTCTCCGGTTCCGACCGGCTGGCTGAGGCCGCCGACCAACTGGGGCTGGCCGACGAGGATATCGTCATCAACGTCCAGGGCGACCAGCCGGCCTTCAACCCCGAACATCCCGCTCTGCTGGCCCGGCCGCTCCAGGACGACCCGAACCTGGCAATGGCCACCCTGGCCTTGCCTCTGCTCGATCCGGACGACATCGCCAGCCCCAACCACGTCAAAGTGGGCTTCAACCACGCCCATGACGCCCTGTATTTTTCCCGCGCCCCCATTCCCTGGCCCCGCGACGGGGACCGGGAATATTATAAACACATAGGCATCTACGCCTACCGGGCGGGTTTTTTGCGACGCTTCGTGACGCTGCCCGAAGGCCGCCTGGAGCGCATCGAACGGCTGGAACAACTCAGAGCCTTGGAAAACGGGGCCCGCATTAAAGTGATCATTGTCTCCGGCCTGTCCCCGGAAGTGGACATTCCGGCCGACGTCCAGGCCGCGGAAACGGCTTTGGCCAAAACGTGAAGAACGCCCAGCCGATAACGGGCGCCGGTTTCCAATTATTACTCCGGCAACAAAATAAGCCGTACCCGTGATTTCGCCAAAGCCCGAAATCACTGGACTTCCGCCGCCGAGAACCGGCTTCGCCAACTGCCGGGTTAATATTGGCCCGCGACTAAACCTGTTCAGCGTGATTTCGGGCGTTGGCGAAATCAACTGTCGAGCTCAAAACAAACCATGATTTTGATGGACAGCCTGAACATATTTTTAGCCCCTCTGGGCGCTCTTATCCTGGTGACGGCGGACTACGCCCGCCACCACACCGCCGATCCGTTCCCGCGCCGGATCATGTCGGCCATCACCGGCGCGGCCGTCCTGGCCATTGGGTCCGAAATCATCTTCGACGCCGCCCAGGCCCGGCCAGGGGACGGTCACCGCCTGATTCTGCAAGTGTCCTGCTTTTTTTTCTTCATTTTCCAATTGTTCTCCTTCAGCGCCATACCGCTTTTTTTGGATTACCACCTCAACCGGGACCTGGGCCGGCTAAAAAAGCTGACCGTTATCGTGGCCGCCATATCGGCGGCCAACCTGGTCTCCCTCGTTGTCAATATCCAAACCGGGTTTTATTTTGAAATAACTCCCGCCAACACGTATGTCCGGGGATCGGGACACTGGGTCCGGGTGCTCCTTGACTTCTCCCTTCTGGCGATCATCATCCCCGATATCTGGCTCAGCCGCAAAAATCTTCAGCGCCAGCAGTTGTTCCTGTTCTCGCTTCTGGTCATCCCCGCGGCCCTGTGCGGCGCCCTGGATCTGATCATACCCGGCAGCCGGCTCTTGTGGCCGTCCTTCGGGTTAGGGGTTTTGTTCGCCTATCTGTTCATCATCAAGGCCGACTTTTCCCTCGACAGCCTGACCGGGGTCCACAACCGACGCCAAAGCGACGAATTCCTGGCCGAACTGGGCCGGACCCCGCGACGGCGCCCCTATCTCTTCATTATGATCGACCTGGACCACTTCAAGGAGATCAACGACCGCTTCGGCCACCCCGAGGGCGATCGGGCGCTCAGGGATGTGGCGGTTCTGCTCAAGAGCGCCCTCCGCCATCGGGACTTCATCGCCCGATACGGAGGGGACGAGTTTTTGCTGATCCTGGAGGATCAGGAGCACCCCGAGGCGATCATCGCGCGCCTCCACCAACATCTGGACGAATTCAACACCGCCGCCAGGCGGCCATACCTCTTGGCCATGAGCGCCGGCGCCGCGATCTATGGCCCGGCCGATCCCGAGAGCCCTCAGGAATTTCTAAAGCGGGTGGATAAGCTTATGTATCAGCAAAAATACGAACGGCGGCGCTCGGCATGAGAATCGCCGAAGCCTGGCGCGGGCTGGTCCGCCGTGTCGGCGCCGGCCGGCTGTGGGCCGCCGTCTGGGTTCTGGCCCTGGCCGGGCCCTGGCTGCCCCCGTTCCTGGTGGTGGCGATGGCGGCCGGGGGATGGCTTTCAGCCCTGATCCTGGCACCGGGACGGTTCCACGGCCGACGGCTGACGGGGCTGGCCGCGCTGTTTTTCCTTTTCTGGAGCGCCCTCCTGGGCCTCATCCACCTGATCCACCCCTCGCCGCTCCGGCCGATTGTGAACCTGGCCGCCTGGCTGGCCTTGGGGCTTAACCTGATGCTGGCCAAGACGCCCCTGGAGTTGGCCCTACCCGCGGGGCGCGCTCTGGCCCCTATTTTGGGCCGGCGCCGGGCCCAAAAACTGGCCCTGGCCCTGGCCCTTTTGGCCCGGCTCATTCCCCGGCTCCTGGGCTCGGCCCTGACCCTGCGCCTCACGGTGCAATACCGGGCCGGGCACCTCTCCCTCCACCGCCGCCTGGTCCTCTGGGGCGGAGCCATTGTCCACGACGCTTTTAGCCAAAGCGGGGAACTGTCGCGGGCGCTGTTGAAGCGCTGGCCCTGGTAGGCCCTGGAAATTCATCATGTTCCCGCGGACGATCACCTCCTCCATCGGATTTTGCGCTTTCCGGGCGGTGTACCCCGCCGCTTTCGGCTGACGGTTCCCCTGGCCGGCCTGTGGAGGATTTTCACCTCCTAATGGGTGCGCCCTGGCCGGGCGCGCGCAAAAAAGGCGGCCCCGCCAGGGGCCGCCCGAAAAACCAATTGTCCGACCCGTCAGTTGTTATCCACCCGGACCGGAACCTCGACCTCGGCCTCCCCAGCCACCACAGTGTCGCCGCCCACGGCCACCACGTCTTTTTGAATGTCCACCACGTCATAGTTGCTGCGGTCGACGATCACGTCCACGTCCATTTCCGCCGGACTGACGGCGGTGTTCATCCGGCCCTCGGCGATCACCACATCGCCCGGGTCATAGGGGCCGGCCACCAAGGGGCTGGATTCCTCCACATTGAGGGTGATGGAGCCGGTCCGGTCATGGAATAACAGCTTGCCCGGGCTCATCCGCTGGTCGATATACCCTTCCAGGGCCAGCGGCGCGGTGTTCGGCAGGGTCTTGGCGAACTCCACACTCACCACTCCCATCGGCAAGGGCCCGCGCGGAGGCATGGCCTTCAGCTGATAATGGTTGCGGGTATCCACCTGTTCCACTTCCACCACCGGCCGGGCGCCCAAATCGTCGATCTTGCCCCGGATCAGGATGATGTCGTTGGGCCCCACAGTCAGGCTGCCCCATTTGGCGGGCAGAATTTTCAAGGTGGTGTGGCCTGTGGTGTCGTAAAAATCGTAATAATGATCTATTTCACTGATTTCTTTGGAAATTTTTCCAACCATCACCACCGGGTCGAAATTCTTCAGAGTGGGGATTTGAATGGCGAAAGCCAGGGGACCGGGCATGGGGTCGCGGGGGCCGTCATAGATATACGGCGGCCGCCCGCTGTAATCGATGAAACCGCCGACGCCCGGGTCGCGGGCCGCCAAATAAGTCGCCGGCAAGAGCAGCGCCAGCGCCAGCAGGATCAGTAATTTTTTCATAACATCACTCCTTCAGGTCGTTTGCAGTGACCGCTCTGGTTATGCGGGACGCCACCCCCACGCGTGAATTCTTTGAAAAGAACCCTGCCAAACCGCGGAGAGACCGGACGGAAGTATTGTACATTATTAGTTCACCATACGCAAATAAAGCTGATAATATGAAGATAAATCAACAAAAAAATAAAGCCGCGTTGCGCGGCTGAGGAAATGGGCAAGAAAAAAACTGGAGGACAAACCAAAGGAGGGAGGCTCAGAGGAGAGGGTAATTTTATTTGTGCGCTATAATCAAGTAAATATCAATCATTGCCAATAAATTATGCAAATTGTAC
>JAVBTP010000124.1:0-6030 GCA_031556115.1 Candidatus Adiutricaceae bacterium | reverse complement strand
CCCCTGTGTGCCAATGGCTAACACCCGTAAGCGGCGCCGCAACATTGCCTTACAGGCAATCTCTGTTTATCGCCTAGTAAGGCGATGGTCTCGGCTGCACGCGTCAAACAAGCGGCGCCGCGGTAAGGCCGTGAAGAGCGCGCCCCGTCGTCGCGATCTGTTGCCGCTTCATCGCGCTTGAGGGCGCGGGGCTTCCGCTCAGCGGTCAATCTCGGGGATGACCAGGTCCAGGCTGCCGAGAATGGCCAGGGCGTCGGCGATCAGGGTGCCCTCGGCGGCTTCGGCGAAGAGGCTGAGGTTGGAAAACCCGGGCGCCCGCAGCTTGACCCGGTAATTGCTCTTGCCGCCGTCCGACACCACCTGGACCCCGATTTTGCCCCGGCCCCCTTCCACCGCGAAATAGGCCTCGCCCGCCGGCGCCTTCCAGGTGGCTTTGGGGGCCTTGGGGTGTTTGAAGGGGCCGGCCGGCATCCGGTCCAGAGCCTGTTCCACAATTTTCAGGCTTTCCTCGATTTCACGCAGGCGCACCAGATAGCGGCCCATACAATCGTTGGTCGCGCCCACGGGAATCTCGAAGTCGAGCCGGTCATAGACCCCGTAGGGCTCGGCCCGGCGGGTGTCATAGGCCACCCCGGCCGCCCGCAGAATCGGCCCCGTGGCCCCGTAGCGGCGGCAGATGTCCTCGTCCAGAGGGCCGATGCCCTCCAGCCGGCGGCGGAAGATGACGTTGCCGGTGACCAGTTGGTCATACACGGCCATCCGTTTTCGCATATAGGGGATGAATTCCCTGGCCAGGCGGACGAAGCGGTCGTTAAGGTCCGCGCCGACCCCGCCGAAGCGCATGTAATTCATGGTCAGGCGGGAGCCGGTGACCATCTGGAGCATGTCGTTGATTTTTTCGCGCTCCTCGAAAGCGTAGAGGATGGGGGTAAAGGCGCCCAGGTCGAGAACAAAGGCCCCCACCCACATGATGTGGGAGGCGATGCGGTTGAGTTCGCAGACCACCACCCGCAGATATTCGGCCCGTTCCGGCACCTCCAGCCCGGCCAGGCGCTCCATGGCGCCGACGTAGGCCCAGTTCCAGGCGATGGGGTGGAGGTAATCCACCCGGCCCAGGTTCGGCAGGAACTGATACGGCGTCTTGACCTGGCCCATGAAGTCGTGCATGCGGTGGAGATAGCCCAGCACCGGCTCGGCCCGCAGCACGTATTCGCCGTGGAGTTCGGCCAGGATCCGCAATACGCCGTGGGTGGAGGGGTGCTGGGGCCCGAGGTTGAGGATCATCGAATCATGGGCCACCCGGCCGAGCTCGAAATTGTTGGTATAGAAATCCCCCAGCATGTCGGCCGGGTTTTCGCTGATGGTGGAAAAATGAAAGGGATTGACAAAGATACCGGTCATGCCTTTTCCCCTTCCTGGCCCGCCGAAGCGCCCACCAGGGCCGCCCAGGCCGGGTCGAGCACCTCGGCTTCGCCGAACAGTTTCAGGTCGGCCATAGTGGCCAGTTCAGCCTCGGGCTTGGCCAGCGGCGGCGGATCGGGAAAATCGTGGGGAAGCAGGAGGGGCACCGGGTTGGGGTTGCCGATGAACCGCACCCCGAAAAAGTCGGCCGCCTCCCGCTCGTGCCACTCGGCCCCCTGATAGACGGAGGTGATGCTGGTGAAGAGGCCGTCCTTGGCCAGAGCCCGGATGGCCACCCGGCCCGGGGTCCTGACGGAGGCGTAATGGTAGGTGACCAAATAGCCTTCCCTGACCTTCATGGCCGAGAGATCCTCCAGAAAATAGCCGGCGTCGAACAGGCGGCGGGCTTCCTCCGACACCATGTTCGGGCCCACCACGGCGGAAAGGGACAGGCCCGTCTTTTGAAAATCGTGCCGCGAAACCACCTTGGCCCCGCTGGCCTTCCACGCTTCGTAGAGTTCGGGTCCGGTCATTGGCCGCCACCTTCCCGAGGAGTTTCGGTATCGGAGGCTCCCGCTTCGCGGGCGGGGTCTTCCACCGGTTTCGGCACGGGCCAGAAGCGGTAGCCGGTGAGCTTTTTCTGAATGGCGAAGACGCCTTCCAAAAGCGCCTCGGGCCGGGGCGGACAACCCGGCACATACACGTCCACAGGCACGATCTGGTCCACGCCCTCCAGAACGCTGTAGTTGCCGTCGAACTTGAAGGGGCCGCCCGAAATGGCGCAGTTGCCCATGGCCAGGACGAATTTCGGGGCCGGCATCTGCTCATACAGCCGCCTCACGGCCGGCGCGAATTTTTTCACCACCGTGCCGGCCACCAGCATCAGGTCGGCCTGGCGGGCCGAGGGGCGGAACACCTCGGCCCCGAAACGGGCCATGTCCCACCGGGCCATGCTCACCGACATCATCTCGATGGCGCAGCAGGCCAAACCGAAGGTGAGCGGCCAGATGCTCATGGCCCGGCCCACATCCAGAACGAAGTTGATGGGCTTGACGTTGAGAATGGGCGGATGGATTTCGCTCTGGGCCGGCGGAATCACCATCCCCGACCGGCCGTGATCGAGCGGGCTTATTATCGTACTTTTATCCGGCGAGGCCATTGGAAAACCCCCTTGGCCCTGAAATACAGCATGGCCAATAAAATGAAAAAGAGGAAATAGGTCAGCTCGATGAAGGGCAGCCAGCCCGTGGCGTCTTTATAATAAACGGAAATGGGGAACAGGTAGAGGACGTCGACGTCAAAGGCGATGAAGATGAGGGCGTAGACGTAGTAGTTGAGGCCGAAATGGCCCCAGGCCCGGTCATGGGGCACCATGCCGCATTCGTAGGGCATCAGGAAATCGCCGCCGGAGGCGCGGGGGGCCAGCATGAAGCTGATGAGCATCGGAGCGATGGGAAAGACAAAGCCCACAGCCAGAAATAGAATGATGGCCAGATGCAAGGTGTCGAAAACCATGATTCACCACCGGAAACCGCCACTCGGCCGAGCGGCTGGAAGACTACGCAAGGCGCGGGCCCGCTGTTTGGAATATCGTGGGTGGGCCTGATTAACTCATATAGAAGACGTTTTTGCCGTGCCCGTAGTATAGTCAATACGGGCGGTCGTGTCAATAATTTTCCCCTGAACCAGATTCATTTCCATATAGTGAACCCCCGGCTCACAGTTTCGCGGCCAGTTTTCCCACCAGCCGGGAAAAAGGGTGCTCGGGCTGGCTCCAGACCAGGGGCCGCCCCTCCTCGGCCGATCGGATGGCCGCCAAATCCATCGGGAGGGAAGCCAGGAGGGGCAAGCCCTCTTGCCCGGCCAGGCGGCCGGCGGCCCGGCGGTCATAGATTTCCATTTCCTCCCCGCATTTGGGGCAGACGAACCAGCTTTGGTTGTCGATCAGGCCGAAGGCCGGCCGCTCGGATATTTTTAAAAAATTCAAAGCCTTGGCTACATCACTCAAGGCCAGCCGGCCGCCGGAGGTCACCACCAGGGGGCGGACGTCGGGGAGCGTCTGCAACACGGTCATGGCCTCGTCGCCCGTGCCCGGCGGGGCGTCGATGAATAAATAATCCAGGTCGCCCCAGGCCACCTCGGAAAAAAACTGGCGAATGGCCCGTATCTTCTTCGGCCCCCGCCAGATGACCGCCTCGTCGCGGGCCCTCAGGAGGCCCTGGATGGTCACCGCTTTCAAGCCGTGTTCGCTCACCAGGGGCACCAGTTTATCGTCCCGGTCGGTGGCCAGGCTCCCGGCCAGGCCCAGGGCCACGGCCACGCTGGGCCCGTGGAGGTCCACGTCCAACAGGCCCACCCGGGCCCCGTCCGCGGCCTTGGCCGCGGCCAGATTGACGGCCACCGTGGTCTTGCCCACCCCGCCCTTGCCGCTCATGACCAGATATTTGGTTTTAATTCTGGCCAAGGCCTCGCCCAGCTCCTTTTGCCGACGGGCCCGGTCCAGATCGTTCAGGGTCACCAGGCTCATGACGCGCCCCCGGTGGTTTGCCTGGCGGCCCGCAAGCCGCCCAGTTCCGAGGCCAGAACCCCGGCGATGATGACCAGCGCCCCCAGGGCGCCCCGGCCGCCCACTTCCTCACCCAACAGAAGCACCGCGGCCACGGTGGCCGAGACCGGCTCGAATTGGAAGCAGATCATGGCCTGGACCGGAGTGGTGTATTTTTGGCAGGCGGTCTGGATGAACACGATGCCGATGGAGGCCAAGACGGCGCAATAGACCAGCCCGGCCGCGAACGACCCCGTGACGCTCAGGCCCTTGCCCAGGTCGGGGTGCGGGGGAGGCGCAATTCCCGATTCGAAGACCAGGGCCGTGATCAGTACCAGGGGGATGGCCCCGATGAACTGGAGGACCAGCAGCCGGGCGGTGAAATCGAGACCCGCTTCCCCTTCGGTGTAGACGTTCATATAAATGAGGTAGAGAGCCCACATGGGCACCGATAAAAAAGCCAGAACGTCACCCGGCCGCAAGCCCGAAAACTGGGGATCCAGTAAAAGGTATAAGCCGATCAGGGCCAGGATGATGCCGGCCAGATTATGCTTTTTGACCCGTTCGCGGAACAGGAGATAGGAGACGACGGGGATGGCCGGCAGGGTCATGGCCGCGATGAAGGCCGCCCTGGAGACTTCGGTGAAATTGACGCTGTAGGTCTGGAGCAAATACCCCGCGCCCATGAAGAAACCCAGAATAAGCCCCCGCCGGGCCGTTTCCCGGGGGAGCCCCCTGAGGCGCCGGCCGAACAGGACCAGGGAGACGGCCAGAGCCAGGCCGAAGCGGCTGAGGAGAAAAAGGGCCGGGGAGCAGTCGTCGAGGCCCCAGCGGGTGAAGATGAAAGACATCCCCCAGATGCAGGCCGCCCCGATAATGGCTAAATCCGCTTGCCAGGCTTTCATTGGTTCACCATGAAAAATATGAAACGACGTTTTGCGTCGTTTGAATTTGGCGACTTTAACAAAAACTTGCCTAAAAAGCAAGCCCGCCGGCCAAGGCCGAAGGCGTCCGTAGGATGGCTGATTTAATCGTCCCCTGAAATTTTGACGACCCCGCGCCGGGTCTTGCTTTGAGCCCGCCTTTTTTTCTCGGCCAGGCGGTTTTCCACGGCCCGGCGGGTGGGGCGGGTGGCTTTGCGGGGCTTGGGGGGCGGGGCCTGGGCGCGGGCCAGGAGCGCGGCCAGACGGCTTAAGGCCTCGTCGCGATTCAGGGTTTGGCTGCGGTGGTTGCGGGCGGTGATGATCAGAAACCCGTCGCGGGTGATTTGGCTGGGCACCAGGGCCTCGAGCCGGGCCAACTGATCCTCGCTCAGCCCCGAACGTGAGAGGTCGCAGCGCAACTGGGCGGCGGTGGCCACCTTGTTGACGTTCTGCCCCCCCGGGCCGGAGGAGTGGATGAATTTGATTTCCAGCGGGAGCGACCCGCCGCTGTCACCGCCCATGGACGCCTTTCGGTAATTTGCGGGTTGATTAATTGCGAATGAAGATTTATTGTATCATGGCGTGGTGGTTTTCACACCATAAATTCGGGGAAAGGATTTTTTTCGATGAGTTTTTCTATATTTAAAGTAATCGGAGCTCTGGGGTTGTTCCTGATCGGATGGATGAGCCCTCCGGCTCGGGCCTGGGGCGCGGCTGAAGAGAGCTTTGTTCTGCCCAACGGGATGAAAGTTATTTTAGTGGCCCAGCCGGGCAGCCCGGTGGTGTCGCTCCGGGTGATGATCAAGACCGGGGCGGCCGACGAGCGCGGCCGTTCGGAATACGGTCTGGCCCATTTGATGGAGCATATGGCCTTCAAGGGCACCGCCCGCTATCCGCAGCCGGGAGCTGTTTCCACGCTGGTGGAGCGCAACGGCGGCAATCTCAACGCCTACACCAGTTACGATGAAACCGTCTACTATATTAATATGCCTTCCGACAAGGCCGCCCTGGGGCTGGACATTCTGGCCGATCTGGTTTTCGCACCCATCTACGATCCCAAAGAATACAAGCTGGAAAAGGAAGTGGTCATCGAGGAAATCAAACGCGGCCAGGACAACCCCGACCGGATGCTGGTTGAGGACTTTTTCGGCCTGGCCTACC
>JAVBTP010000211.1:0-4937 GCA_031556115.1 Candidatus Adiutricaceae bacterium | reverse complement strand
CACTTTTTTCGGCCCGAAAATCATGGCCGCCGCCCGGTTGCCGACCCCGTCGATGTTATACAGGCGGCCTTCAAGGTCCACGGCGTTGGCGCTGGCCAGCATGACCTCGGAAGTGAAGACCCGGCGGCGGTATTCGTCGGCCTCTTCAGCCGTCATGCCCTTGGTTTGGACGGCGTGGTCCACCAGTTCCCGCCCGCTTTCCCGAAAGTGGCTGTAGACCCCGATCTGGTTCATGGTCTGGCTGCCCAGGAGGGCCACCACGCCGGTGGCCGGCACCATGTCCAGCACCATTTTTCTGGCCTCTTCGGCCGTGGGCGCGTAACAGGCGTTGATGCCGCGCTTTTCCATTTTTTTAATGACGTCGTTGGCTTGGCACTCCCATTGCCAGGCCCTGATTTCCTGATCGTTCATGACGGACCTCCACAGTTCGCCGCCGCCTCGGCCGGTACGTTGTCTGACCCCGGCCGGGCCTGGCCTGATGTACGCGTTTTTTCCAAAACCAGGGCCATCAGCAAAGGAAACATGATCTCGTGATGGCCGATGAAATAAAACCCGCGGCCCGCCCCGTCCTGGGTCGGCCGGCCCACCACATTGACCTGGGGCCGGTAGTGGCGGATAAAATCCATATTGATGGCGGTCAAACCGGTGACCGGGTGCCCGAGGTTGCGGGCCAGGGTCAGGGCTTTTAAAAACACCTCGGGCAGAATGACCGCCGAGCCCAGGTTCAGAAAGATCCCGCCTTCCAGATCGGCCACCTGGCGGCAGAAGAGGCGAAAATCGTTCATGGTGGCCGCGCCCAAAGCCGCGCCGTCGGCCTCGGGATGGATGTTGTACACGTCGGTGCCCACGGCCGCATGGACGGTGGCGGGTTTTTTCACACGGGCGGCGGCGGCCAGCACGCTGACCGTCAGATAGGGCGGGGACAGTTGGGCCAGGGCCTGGCCCAGGGCCAGGCCCAGCCCCAGGCCACCCGCGGCCGCCGCGCGGGCCGCCCGGTTGATGAGCGCCCCGGTCTGGCCGGTGACCCCGAAGTCTCCATGGCCCAGAGTGGCCCCCACGTCCTCGCTGGTGGCCCCCACCAGGGCCGCTTCCGCGTCGTGCACCATGACCGAGCCGTTGGCCGCCAGGCCGTCGATCACCCCGCGTTCCATCAAATCAATGATCAGGGGCCCCAGGC
This sequence comes from Candidatus Adiutricaceae bacterium, assembly GCA_031556115.1. Lineage (GTDB taxonomy): Bacteria > Desulfobacterota > Desulfarculia > Adiutricales > Adiutricaceae > Adiutrix. Next base: position 3,760 of record JAVBTP010000211.1, on the reverse strand, counting down.
CCACCTTGATGACGTGGCCGCCCAGCCCCAGAATGAACCGGGCCCCGGCTTTTTTCGCCTCGGTGATGCGGTCCGCGGCCTCCCGCAGGTCGGCCGCCGCCAGAATATTGGGCAGGCCCTGAAAGAAATCAGCCAGGGAACCTCCCGGCTTCGAGGGCCGGGCAAAATCCTCCACCCGAACCTTGGAGTGGCGGCCGTCGAGGTCGGTGGTGCGGACGGCGCTGAAATCCAGTTCCGGCAGGGGCCTCATAGCAACCCCATCTCGCCCGGGGTTTCGAATAAAAAATGATCTATCAGCTGGCAGAGGGTGTGGCCGTAGAACAGGTGCATCTCCTGTATCCGGGGGGTGTCCGGGCTGGGGGCGGTTATGGCCAGGTCCACCTCCACCCCGGCCGGGACCTGGGCTCCGCACATAAACAAAGTGCGGCCCCCGGCCGCGCGGGCCGCCTGGAAGGCTTTTAAAACATTGGGGGAGCGCCCGCTGGTGGAAAGGCCCCACAGTAAATCGCCGGGCCTCATCAACGCCTGGATCTGGCGGGCAAAAATCTCCTCAAAGCCGTAATCGTTACCCACGGCGGTGAGGATGGAGGTGTCGGTGGTCAGGGCCACGGCCGGCAGCCCCGGCCGTTCCATGAGAAACCGGCCCACCAACTCGGCCGCGAAATGCTGAGCCTGGGAGGCGCTGCCGCCGTTGCCGCAGATGAAAATAGTGCCGCCGTCGGCCAGGAGCTGGGCCATGATGCGGGCGGTGTCGACCAGAAGTTCGGCCGGAGCCTGGGCCAGGGTTCGGGAGCTGTGGCTGATGGCCTTACGGGCCAGGTTCAGAGGCATATTTCTCTCCTTAGCGACTGTCGTTCAATGCTCGCTCCAGCCGATGGGCTTCTCAAGTGTCGATTATAACTGGAATCAACCGCGAATGCCAGCCCAAAACACGGCCGGCGCGAAGCCGGCGGGGCCGGGGCTCGAGATCAATGGTTTGTACGGGATGGAGCGGGATATTAACCCGGCAGTTGGCGAGGCCGGTTCTCGGCGGCGGAAGTCCAGTGATTTCGGGCTTTGGCGAAATCACGGGTACGACTTACTTTGTCGCCGGAGTAATAACGCTTGGGTTCCGGCCGGGGGCGTGGCGCCCGCTTTGCGGAAGTATTGGCCATAAAGCCTTTGAGGCGTGGGATTTCGGAAAGTTATTGCGGATTGGCGGGTAATTTGTTACAACGTAACGATAAGCGCGGGCGGGAACCAAAATCCGCCGGCGACGTGGCGCGGGCGGAAGAAGCTTGGCCGGACGGCCTGTTTGTATATTATGTTTATATAAAAATGCCGCCCGTCAATTCTCCGCCACCATTCTCCGCCACCTTTCTCCGCCACCATTCTCCGCCATCATGGGAATGAAAAAAGCGCCGGAGAGAAAAAGGGGCGTTGGCTTGGAACTCGGCATGATACCCCAATATGGCTGCGGGATCTTGACCGGCGTGGGCTTGGTGGTGATGTTCCGCAACACCGTGAACTATTTCCGCCTGGTCCGGTCGATCCGTCGGGAGAGCTATGCCGGCCGCCTGACCAACGGGTTGGCGGTCCGCAGCAGCCAGGCGTTCATGGTGGTGTTTATGGTCGGCTATGCCGTGGGCACCGCGGATCTCTTTACCCGCCGGGTGGAGCCCATGTACATGTTCGTGGCCCTCATGTTTTTTCTGGGCTCGCTGTATCTGGCCTTGCTGCTCAAGGTCCAGCGAAACATGCTCACGAGCCTGCGCGACAAGAACGTGGAATTGATGAACAGCTATGTCAATTCCATTGAAATGAAAGATGTCTACACCAAAGGCCATTCCCGGCACGTCTGCCAGGTGGCGGCTCTTTTTTATGAGTATCTGCCGCCGGAACTGCGGCTGATGGTTAATCGTCCCAAGCTTTTGGACGCGGCCCTTTTGCACGACATCGGCAAGATGAGCGTCGACGACCGGATTTTGAAAAAGAGCGGCCCTTTGACCGCCGAAGAGTGGGATGTGGTCAAAACCCACACCATCAACGGCCGCCGGATGCTGGAGGGCACCTGTTTTGTGGAGATCGGGGATTGGGTGCTGTATCATCACGAACGGATCGACGGCCTGGGCTACCACCGCTTGGCCGGTCCGGACATCCCCCTGGACGCGCGGATCATCAGTATTGCCGACACCTACTCCGCCCTGGCCACCGATCGGGCCTATCGGGCCAAACGGCCGTACGATCAAATCATGTTTATTATGCGGGCCGCGGCCGGCACCCAGTTGGATCGCCGCCTGACCGACATTTTTACCGCCATCCCGCAACAGGAACTGGACCACCTGAAAATTTAAAAGCGTGGGGCAAGGGAAGGCGCCGGCTTTTCCGTCAGGTTATGACCGGCAGGCGAGGCCCCAGACTGATGCCGGTCAGGCTCAGGTCGGCCCGGTGGGCCCAGATTTCCACCCCGACCGTCAGAGCCCGCCGCAGCTCTTGCCCCCAGGCGGGATCGATATGGTCGGCCGGGCTGAAATGGTCGGCGTCGGCTCGCTGCACCAAAATAAAGATGGCCGCCCGGGAGCCAAGGCGGGCCAGGGCGGCCAGTTCCTCCAAATGCTTCAGCCCTCGGGCGGTGACGGCGTCGGGGAAATAGGCCGTATTGTTTTCGGCCAGGGTGCAATTTTTGATTTCCATCAGGGTTTGACGGCCGTCGGGATCGGTCAGGCGCAGGTCCAGCCGGCTGCGGCCCAGAGTCACTTCCGTCTCCACCACGGCCGGGCCGGCCAGTTCGGGGAGCAGTCCCCGGCGGGCGGCTTCGGCCACCAGCCGGTTGGGGACCATGGTGTTGACCCCCACCAGGGCCGTGGGCATGGCGATCATTTCCAAAGTATACGGATACTTGCGCCCCGGCCGGTCATGGCGTGACAGCCAGACCGGCCGCCCCGGGTCGGAGCAGCCGATCATCCGGCCGGTGTTGGGGGTGTGGGCGGTGATGACTTGGCCGCCATCCAGTTCCACGTCCGCCAGGAATCGTTGATAGCGGCGAATCAGGCGGCCTTCCACCAGCGCTCCCCAGCGGAGGCCTCCGTCAGGGGCCGGGGCGAGATACGGGGGATCGGGGTCGGCCGGGGCGCCGGCGGGATGGGTGGTGCTCATGGTGATTCCTTAAAAATATGCGGTGGGGCCGGCTGGTCGGCTTTCGGTATTGACGGAGAGTGTACCGGTTTGGATTGAAAAAAGCCACCTGGAATCAGGGGCCGGTATGCTGAACCCGTTCGCCCCGATTTGGAATAAAAGGAATTTTATGGTATAATTCCTGAATTGAAGAGCGCCCGCATATGGCCAAGGGTGTTCAGCCCGACTCGAGTCAGATTCACGGAATGAGAGATGCAGAACTATTTGTACCGCGACCAGCCCCCAAAACGACCGCGCCTGACCAGGTTCCTGACCGTGGCTCTGGGCTTGGCCATTGTGGTCGAACTGGGATTGATGGCCATGGAGATCGGGGCCCGAAGCCAGGTCCGGCCCGAGGCCCCGGTGGTGGAGGTTCACGAAGGCGAGCCTTTGGATGCCGCATTCCAAGCCGAACGGGAGATGGAGAAAAAAGATCTGGCCGGGCTTCTCGGCCCGCGGGAGATCATGGCCGGCGATCAGCAGATTCTGGAAATCATCGACCAGAACGGGCGTCGGCTCTATGTGCGCACCACCTTGTTGCCCGATTTGCAGGCCAGGGCCAACGACTGGGTCAAGGGCAGCCGGGCCCACCAGGCGGCCCTGGTGG
>JAVBTP010000279.1:0-3497 GCA_031556115.1 Candidatus Adiutricaceae bacterium | reverse complement strand
CCACCCGGTCCATTCTGAGCCGGGAATCGTTTTTCAACGCCATCAAAATCCACGCCGCGGTGTCTGGATCCACCAACGCCCTTTTGCACCTGCCGGCCATCGCCCGGCTGGCCGGCTTTGAAATCACCATGGATGATTTTGACCGCCTCCATCGGGAGGTGCCGGTTTTGTGCAGTATCCAACTGAGCGGCCGCTGGCCCAATCAGTTTTTATGGCTGGCCGGCGGGGTGCCCGCTTTAATGAAACAGTTGGCTCATCTGCTCGATCTGGATTGTATGACCGTCACCGGCCGCACCTGGGGCCAAAATTTGGAGGACCTGGAAAAGCAGGAGTATTTCCGGCGTCCGCCGCAATATCTGGCGCCTTTCGGCCGCCGGCCCGAGGAGATTATCCAGCCCCTGGACCGGCCCATACTCCCCAACGGAGGGTTGGCCGTTTTGAGCGGCAACCTGGCTCCCCAGGGGGCGGCCAGGAAGTTTTCCGCGGCCGATCCGGCCATGCACCAACACGTGGGTCCGGCCCGCGTTTTCGACAGCGAGGCCGCGGCCGTGGACGCCCTGGAAGCGGGCCGGATCCGGCCTGGGGATATGATGGTCATCCGCTATGAAGGGCCCCAGGCGACCGGCATGCCCGAGATGTTCAAGGCCACGGAAGTGCTGGCCAACAAGCCCGCTTTGAAGGCCACCGTGGGCCTGGTGACCGACGGCCGGTTCTCGGGGGCCACCCGGGGGCCGGTGGTGGGCCACGTCAGCCCGGAGGCGGCTCTGGGCGGGCCCATCGCTTTGGTGCGGGAAAATGACCTGATATCCATAGACGTCTCGGCCCGGCGTTTGGAACTGGTTGGCGCCGAAGGCCAGCCTCAGGACCAGGAGGCCGTGGCCCGGCTTTTGGAAGCCCGCCGGGCCGAGTGGCGGCGGCCGAAAATTGATCTCTCAGGCGCCTTGGGGCTTTTTAAGCGGCTGGCCGCCCCCAGCGCTCTGGGCGGCTCGGCTCTCCTGCCGGAGGGCTCCGAAGGCTGAGTTCGGGCCGCGCCGGCCAATGAATATCTGGTTTTACCGGCTGATATTTGGATGGAGGAATGTTTATGACGCCAGAGTTTCCCGAAGTTTTCCGTGTGCGGCAAAATTTCCCCCGGCCCCGGCTGGAGGATATCCGAGGTGAGATCCAGGCCCAGGTGCGGGCTCTGCGTCTTGAGGTGAAGGCGGGGGGCACGGTGGCCGTGGCCTGCCCCAGCCGGGGCCTGTCTTCCTATCCCGATTTGGTGGCCGGTACGGTGGCCGCTCTGAAAGAGCTGGGGCTCAAGCCTTTTTTGGTTCCGGCCATGGGCAGCCACGGTTCGGGCGAAGCCTCGGGCCAGGAGCGGGTGCTGGTGGAATACGGCCTGACCGAGGAGGCGGTGGGCGCTCCCATCCGCAGCCAGTTGGAGGTGGTCACCCTGGGGCGGACTCCGGAAGGCATCGACGTGGTCATGGATAAGCTGGCCCACGGCGCCGATTATCTGGTCATCCTGAACCGGGTCAAGAAACACACCGATTTTGAAGGCGACATCGAAAGCGGGCTGATGAAAATCTGCGGCATCGGCCTGGGCAAACTGGCCGGGGCCACCATCTATCACCAGGCCATGATGACCTTCGGGCCGGTGCGGATGATCAAGAGCATCGCCCGGGTTTTGATCGGGGCCACCAATTTTCTCTTCGGCGTGGGCTCCATCGAGAACGCCCACAATGACGTGGCCGACCTGAAGGTCTTGACCGGGCCGGCCATCGAGGAAGGGGAAAAGGCCTTGCTGAGGGCCAGCAAAAAACTCAGCCCGGCCTTGCCTTTTGACGAGGGGCACATCCTCTGGGTCGACGAGGTCGGTAAGGATATTTCCGGGGCCGGGCTGGATACCAAGGTGGTGGGCCGCATCGGCGCTCCCTTGTTTTCCCCCGATCCGGAAAAGCCGCGTTTCCGGCGGCTGATGACTTCGGATCTGACCCCGGCCACCCACGGCAACACGGGGGGGTTGGGGCAGGTGGATCTGATCAGCCGCCGCCTCTACGACAAGATCGACCGCCGGGCCAACGATTTGAACATCATCACCACGGGCCTGTTGGAGATGGGCAAGATCCCCTGCGTGGCCGAGAACGACCGCGAGGCTTTGGAAATTCTCATCCGTTCGGTGGGCCTGATCGAGCCGGCCGACATCAGGTTCACCCGTATCCGGAACACCCTGAAGCTGGTGGAGGTGGAACTGAGCCGCCCCTATTATGAAGAGGCCGTCCGACGGTCCGACTTGGAAATTTTGTGCGAACCGCATCCGCCGGTTTTTGATAAAAACGGGTATTTCCCGGAATTTTAACCGCCGGAAGTCTCTTGATTCGCCGAGGCTTCCGGCCGATTGCCGAATAACCAGATCAGGCGCCGTCGGGACTGACCGAACCCGGGCGCGCGTGGAGGAGAGGCCGACGATGTATAAAATGAGCCGACTGCAATTGGTCGATGACGATCATTTGAAGAAAATTCATGAAGGCGCCATGCAAGTGCTGGAAAAAACCGGCGTGGTCATGGAAAACGAGGAAGCCCTGGCCGTCTGGAAAGACCATGGGGCCAAAGTCGAAGGTTCCAAGGTCTTCATTCCCAGGACGTTGGTGGAAAAGGCCATTGAAAGCACTCCGGCCTCCTTCCGTCTCATGGCTCTCAATGACGCCAACTCCGTCATCATCGGCGAAGGGCAGGAGCGGGTCCACGTGGAGCCCAACCACAGCCCGGTCTTCATCCAGAGTCTTGACCGCGGCCACCGCCTGGGGACCATTGACGATTTGATCGATCTCTATAAGCTGCACCACGCCAGCCCCGTCTGCGACATCACCGGTTCCATACCGGTGGAACCCAGCGACCTCTCCGGCCCCACCCGCCGGCCCCGGATTTTTTACGAATTATTAAAGCATACCGACAAGGCTCTGCGTTTCGCCCCCGGCACCAGAGCCGAGGTGGAAAAAGACTTCGCCATGCTCTGCGTGGCCAAGGGCAATCCTCACTGGCTGGACGAGGGATACGCCTGTTATCACAACATCAATCCTTTGAGTCCCCTGTCCTTTGACCGCGGCCCCCTGGAGAGTATTCTGACCTATGCCCGGCGCAACCAGCCGGTGTCCATCATGACCAGCGCCCTGAGCGGGGTGACCGCCCCCCTGAGCCTTTCGGGCATAGCGGTTCTGCAAAACGCTGAAGTGCTGGCCGGCATCACGCTGCTCCAATTGGTCACCCCGGGTCTTCCCTGCCTGTACGGCCCGGCCTCCATGCGGCCGAACCTCCGGACCGCCGCCTACGTCACCGGCTCTCCGGAGTCTGACCTGGCCAACATCATCAACTTCCAGTTGGTCAACGGCTATTATCATATTCCCATCCGGTCCATGGCCGGCATGAGCGACAGCAAGCTCCCCGACGCCCAGTCCGGTTATGAGAGCATGCAGAACCTCATCTTGTGCGTGTTGGGCGGGGCCACCATCATCAAC
>JAVBTP010000061.1:0-3485 GCA_031556115.1 Candidatus Adiutricaceae bacterium | reverse complement strand
GCCAGTTGGGCGATGAGAACCACGCCGTCGGTGCCGGGCAGGAGTTCCACAAAGGCGCCGAATGCCATAATCTTGACCACCCGGCCGTGGTAGATCTTGTCCACTTCCGGCTCCTGGGTGTAGCGGCGCACCGCGCTGACGGCCGCCTCGGCTTTTTCGGCGGTGGGGGCGTAGATGGTGACCTTGCCGCTGTCCTCGACTTCCAGGCGGGTGTCGGTCTCGGCCTGGATGGACTTGATGATCTTGCCGCCGGGGCCGATGAGGTCTTTGATCTTTTCCGGATTGATCTCGATGATGGTCATCTTGGGAGCATATTGGGATATCTCGGGCTTGGGCTGGGCAAGAGCCTGTTTCATTTTTCCCAAAATGTGCAGGCGCCCGCCCCGGGCCTGTTCCAGGGCCTTGGTCATGATCTCCCGGGTCACCCCGCTGATCTTGATGTCCATCTGGACGGCGGTGATGCCTTCGGCCGTGCCGGCCACTTTGAAGTCCATGTCGCCCAGGTGGTCCTCATCCCCCAGAATGTCGGTGAGAATAATGACCTGGTCGCCTTCCACCACCAGGCCCATGGCCACTCCGGCCACCGGGGCTTTGATGGGCACGCCCGCGTCCATCAGGGACAACGAGCCGGAACAAACCGAGGCCATGGAGGAGGAACCGTTGGATTCCATAATCTCCGAAACCACCCGGATGGTGTAGGGGAACTGGTCATGGGGCGGCACCACGGCCTTCAAAGCCCGTTCAGCCAAAGCCCCGTGCCCGATTTCCCGGCGGCCGGGAGCGCCCAGACGCTTGACCTCGCCGGTGCAGTAGGGCGGGAAATTGTAATGGAGCATGAACGTTTTGGAGGTTTCCCCGATCAGGGTGTCCAGGCGCTGGTCATCATAACTGGTGCCCAGGGTGGTAACCCCCAGACTCTGGGTTTCCCCCCTGGTGAAAAGAGCCGAACCGTGGGCCCGAGGCAGGTACGCCACCTCGCAATCGATGGGACGGACCTCATCGAGGGCCCGGCCGTCGATGCGGCGCTTTTCGTTGACGATCATACCGCGCAGCAGGTCGCTCTCCAAGTGGTGGATAGCGTGGTTGATATCGCCCTTGCTGTCGGGATAGGCCTCGGCCAGAGCGGCCAGGGCGGACTCCCTGACCTGGCCGATTTTCTTCTGGCGCTGCTGTTTTTCCTTGGTGGTCAGGGCTTCCAGCATGGGGGCCTTGAAGTCGGCCGCCACCTTGGCCAGCACTTCCTCATTGCGGACGATCTCCGCGACGGCCCGCTTGGCCTGGCCGTGGGCTTTTTGCAGCTCCAACTGGATATCCAAAAGAGGCTGGATGGCCTGATGCGCCAGGAAAACCGCGTCGAGGATCTCGGCCTCGCTGGCCTCCTTGGCCCCGCCCTCCACCATGACCACCGCGTCGCGGCTGCCGGCCACGATGAGGGTCAGATCCGCGGCCTCCAACTGGGTCTGGGTGGGGTTGACCACCAGTTGACCGTCCACCCGCACCACCCGGGCGCCGGCAATGGGGCCGGCAAAGGGGATATCGGAAATGGTCAGAGCGGCGGAAGCCCCCAGCATGGCCAGGAGATCGGGGTCGTATTTGTCGTCCACGCTGATGGCCTGGGCGATGACCTGGGTTTCATAGGTCCAGCTCTTGTTGAACAGGGGCCGGCAGGGCCGGTCGATGAACCGGGAGGTCAAGGTCTCCTTTTCCGAGGGACGGCCGATCTCGCGGCGAAAAAAATTGCCGGGGATACGGCCCACGGCGTAAAAACGTTCCAGATAATCCACGGTGAGGGGGACGAAATCAAGCCCTTCCCTTTTCTCGTTGGAGGCCGTGGCGGTGGCCAGGATCATGGTTTCGCCCATGCGGACGATAACCGAACCGCCGGCCTGACGGGCGACTTGGCCGGTTTCAATGCTGACGACCGCGTCGCCGAAGTTCGTTTCAACTTTCATCTTTTCTCCTTCAACCCGCCGGCCGTCAGGCCGGTGGAAGACCCCCGGTCTTCCTGGGCTTGTATAAGTCCGGCGGGTCAAGATGCCCGTCTCGGACGAGGTGCTTCAGGCGATTTCAAAATCGCCGTCATGGCGATTGATAAGGATTACCCATATCGGGTAACGTGAAATCGCGCCGCATGTTTCATCGGCCAGGCCAGGTGTCCAAGCAACGGGCGGGAGACCTTTTCTCCCGCCCGCTGACCGTGGTGTTTTTATTTACGCAGGCCCAACCGGGCGATGAGATCGCGGTAGCGGTTGATGTCTTGCTTTTTCAAATAATTGAGCAGCCGACGACGCTGGCCGACGAGTTTCAGCAAACCGCGGCGGGAGGTGTGATCCTTGTGGTGGTATTTGAAATGTTCGGTCAGGTTGCTGATGCGCTCGGACAACAGGGCGATCTGGACTTCGGGGCTGCCGGTGTCGGAGTCGTGGGTGCGGTAGGATTCAATCAGTTCCTGGGTTTTTTCCGTGGTGATGGACATGTGTCTACTCCTTGCCATCTTGGGTGTTTCGGACGACTTTGACCGGCTTCAAATCCGTCAGTCGGGGTCGTCCACGCCGAGGGTAAAGACCCGCAGGGGCCGCAAGAAAGGCCCCCGGGGCTGGCCGCCTCCAAGGGAGGACGGACAAATGAAATCGCCTAATCCCCCGAGTTGTCCCTCGGGGGTTAAAACTTTGTGCGGCCCTTCGGCCGGCGGATCAAAAACTTCCACCGATCGCCCCTGGCGGAATCTTTGCCAGGCGGGTTCCGCAAGCGCCACCGCCGGCAGATGGGGCAGGGCCTCGGCCGGCGAAAGCATTCGGTTGGCCCAGTCGTGGTCCGACCAGGCGGCCAGGTCATCTAACGGGATGGCCTGTTCCAGAGCCCAGGGCCCGACTCGGGTTCGCCGCAAACCGGCCAGCGCGCCCCCAAGCCCCAGAGCCTCGCCCAAATCCCGCGCCAGAGACCGGATATAATAGCCGGACGACACCTCGGCCCGAAAATCCAAAAACGGCGGCTGATAGGCCCGCGGCTCCAAGCGATAGGCCGTGACCCGGCGGGGAGTCATGACCGGCGGCGCCCCGGCCCGGGCCGCCTTGTAGGCCCGACGGCCATCAACTTTAATGGCCGAAAAAACCGGCGGAATCTGTTCCCGCCCGCCCTCCAGGGCGGCCAAGGCCCGGGTTACGGCCTCCTCAGTCGGCCAGGGGCCGGAGCGTCGTTCCAGAACCCGGCCGGCGAGATCATCGGTTTCCGTGCGGAGCCCCAGTTCCACCCGGCCAAGATAGACCTTGTCCATTTTGGTCAAATAGGGTTCCAGACGGGTGGCCTGACCCAACAAGACGGCCATCAGGCCGGTGGCCAGCGGGTCCAGGGTACCGGTATGCCCCACCCTCTTCTGCCCGGCGGCCCGGCGCACCCTGGACACCACGTCGTGGCTGGTCATCCCGCCGGGTTTGTCGACCAAAAGCAGCCCGTGCCAGCGTGGCGGCCCGGCGCCCATCAGCGGC
>JAVBTP010000219.1:0-3695 GCA_031556115.1 Candidatus Adiutricaceae bacterium | reverse complement strand
CGCGACGCCGGGCATTTTTGCCGCCGGCGACGTCCGCGACACGCCGCTGAGGCAGGTGGTCACCGCCGCCTCCGACGGGGCCGTCGCGGCCATGAGCGCCTATCATTTCATTGAAAGCCCCGGCCAGGCCCTGGAGTTGGCCCGCAAATAAGGTTTCCCCCGGCTGACCAGAGGGGGGATCGCCTATCACCAAGAGGCCGGAGCGACCGCGACGGGCCGCCCCGGCGGAAAAATTTCAAGATTGAGGAGAGTCCGCCATGCCTAATGCGGCCGTAAAAGCCTGTTCGAATTGTCTGGTGCACGCCCCGGAGATGGCCTTCCACTACGGCAACACCCCCTATATGGAACGTCTGGCCAAGCCGGATTCGGAATTTCTGGCGGCCCTGCCGAAAGCCGTCCAGGGGTTTTCCGAGGCCTGCCGCTACGCCCCCAACCTGACCTTTGTCGGCGCCCTGAGCGTCGACGAGTTGGCCGCCCGGCCCCAGCCCTGGCTGGACAACCTGGAAGCCGCGCCTACGCGCGACGGCCGTTTTGGCGAGATCATGCCCGAAGACGAATTTCTGGGCCTGATGGATCTGTGCGACGTCTTTGACCTGATCTGGCTCACCGAGGAATTCGCGGCCGAGGTCAAAACCAAGCTGGAGGCCCGCAACTTCTGGACCGCCCAGCAGTTGGCCCGTTTGGAAAAAGGCCACCCCCAGGCCGAGATCGAAGGGGAACTCAAGAATCATCACGCCGCCATACCCTTGTATTTCAACGGCCAGGTGGTGGGGATCTGCCGCCGGGGCCACGAGACCGACGAAAACCTCTCGGCCCACATTCTTTTGGAAAACGTCGCCTCCAAGGCCACCAGTGTTCTGGCCCTGATGCACCTGTTCAAAGCCTCGGGCCTCAAACCCGAAGAGGTCGACTTTGTGGTGGAGTGTTCCGAGGAAGCCATCGGCGACATGAACCAGCGCGGCGGCGGGAACCTGGCCAAGGCCATCGCCGAAATCGCCGGCTGCCAGAACGCCAGCGGTTTTGACGTGCGGGCTTTCTGCGCCGGCCCCACGGCGGCTCTGATCACCTCGGCCTCCATGGTGGCCGCCGGCGCCCGCAAGAACGTGGTGGTGGTGGCGGGCGGGGCCGTGCCCAAGCTCTACATGAACGCCCGTGACCACGTCAAGAAGGGCCTGCCGGGCCTGGAAAACTGCCTGGGCTCCATGGCCGTGCTCCTGACCCCCGAAGACGGGGAGAGCCCCGTGATCCGCCTCGACTCTTTGGGCAAGCACACCGTGGGGGCCGGGGCCTCGCCCCAGGCCGTGACCACGGCCCTGGCCTGGGAACCCCTGGACCGGCTGGGCCTGAAGCTCACCGACGTGGACAAATACGCCCCCGAACTCCACAACCCCGAAGTGACCTTGCCGGCCGGCGCGGGCAACGTGCCCGAGGCCAACTACAAGATGATCGCCGCCCTGGGGGTCATGAAAAAGCAGTTGGAAAAGACCGGCATCGAAGCCTTCGTCAAAGACAAGGGCCTGCCCGGCTTCGCCCCCACCCAGGGGCACATTCCCTCGGGCGTCCCCTACATGGGCCACGCCCTGGAAGGCATGAGGAACGGGAACCTTAAACGGGTGATGATCATCGGCAAGGGCAGCCTCTTTTTGGGCCGCCTGACCAACCTGGCCGACGGGGCCTCCTTTCTGATGGAAAAGATGCCGGCCGGGGCCGGAGCCGCCGCCGCGATCACCGCCAAAGACGTGGAAGAGGTGGTTCTGGAAGCCCTGGGCAACTTGGCCGCCGCTCTGAATAAATAAGGACGTTAGCCATGACGGATGATAAAAGAAAAATCATCGGCCAGGCCCTGGCCAAAATTGTGGAACGGGCCCAGGGCGGATTCGACCGCACGGTGATCGGTCTGATGGCCGGCGGCAGCGAACTGGGGGCCAAGGAGCTTCTGGAAGGCGCCCGGCTGGCCCAGACCGAGGATCCCCGCCTGAAGGTGCTGGCCATCGGCCCCCGGACCCCGGGCTATGACGACCTGGAGTGGCTGGAGACCGCCGACTGCGACGCCGACATTGCCGCGGCCATGGAAAAGGCCCTCACCGAAGGCGCTGTCCAGGGAGCGGTGGCCCTGCACTATCCCTTTCCCGTGGGAGTGACCACCATCGGCCGGGTGATGACCCCGGCCCGGGGCCGGTCCATGCTGGTGGCCTCCACCACCGGAACCTCCTCCGGCCAGGCCCTGGAAGCCTTGATCCTCAACGCCATCTACGGCCGGGCCGTGGCCCGGAGCCTGGGGCTGGCCGAACCCTCCCTGGGGATCCTGAACATAACCGGCGCCAACCAGGCCTTGCGGGCCCTGACGACCCTGAAAGAGGGCGGCTACCCCATCAAGTTCGGGGCCAGCCAGCGGGCCGACGGGGGGAGCATCCTGCGCGGCAACGACATCCTCAACCCCACGGTGGATATCTGCCTCTGCGACAGCCTGACGGGCAATGTTTTAATGAAACTCTTCTCCGCCTGGCACACCGGCGGAGCCTTCGAGGCCCTGGGCTGGGGCTACGGCCCCTCCGCCGGCGCGGGCTGGAAGCGGGTGGTTTCGATCATCTCCCGCGCCTCGGGGGCGCCGGTCATCGCCGGGGCCCTGAGCTTCACGGCCGCCGTGGTCCGGGGGGGCCTCCCGGCCAGGGTGGCCGAGGAAATGGCCGCCGCGGAAAAGGCCGGCCTCCGCAAAGTGTTGGAAGACCTGGCGCCCCCTCCGGCGGCCAGCCAGGAGGAGATCACCTGCCCGCCGGCCAAACCCACCGGGGCGGAGATATCCGGAGTGGACGTCTTGGAGATGGACGCCGCGGTGCGCAGCCTGTGGAAGGAAGGGATGTACGCGGAGTCGGCCATGGGCTGCACCGGCCCGGTCATCAAAGTGCCCAAGGACATTCTCGAGGCGGCCCGCGAATGCCTCAAGCGCAATAAATTCATTTAACGTAAACACATCCGGGCGCTTTTCATTCAAGGCCATGACCGTATAAACTGAAAAGCGCTCTATGAGAGAGGTGAGTAGTCATGTTGGTCATCGACAAAGACAATTTCGAAGCGGAAGTGGTAAAAAGCGAGGTGCCGGTCATCGTTGATTTCTGGGGCCCCCAGTGCGCACCCTGCCTGGCCCTGATGCCGGATGTGGAAAAGTTGGCCGAGGAATACGCGGGCAAGATCAAGATCGGCAAACTCAATTCGGCCGAGAACCGCCGGTTCTGCATGAGCATGAAGATCATGGGCCTGCCCACTTTTCTGTTTTACAAAAACGGCGAAATGCAGGCCAAGCTCTCCGGCGACGAAGTCAACATCGACTCGATCAAAGCCGCCGCGGCAAAGCTTCTGTAGTGTTTCATTATAAAATTTTCATTTTATAATGAGTTGAAAATATCCTCGCCAGTGGGAAACATGCGGTGACTACTGGCCTCTCAACTCCCGGCTCCGAGGAGATGGCTTGGGGCCATGCCCCGGTCGAAAAGGGCCGGTCGAATTCAAGAAAGGAGATTACCTTATGGGTAAATTGCAAGGCAAAAAACTGCTTCTGCTCGGCGAGCGGGACGGTGTGCCCAGCCCGGCCATGGAAGCCGTCTTCAAAGACAGCGGCGCCGAGATCGTGTTTTCGGCCACCGAATGCTTTGTCTGAACTGCCGCGGGCGCCATGGATTTGGCGAACCAGCAGCGGG
>JAVBTP010000102.1:0-4818 GCA_031556115.1 Candidatus Adiutricaceae bacterium | reverse complement strand
CCCATTTCCTGGGCCTGCTTCAGGGCCGGGCCGGTCTGGAAGTAATAGCCGCTGAAGAACACCACATCCGGAGCGGCTTCCTTGACCTTGGACAGATAGACCTTGAAATCCTTTTCGCTGCCCGGATAGGTCTGGTGCAGCACCAGGTCTTTTTCCCGGCCGACTTTTTTCAGGTATCCGGTGAAACCCTGGGAGAGGGTCTGGCCGAAATCGTTGTCGCTGGTGATCAGGGCCACTTTCTTGGCCTTGAAGAGCTCCAGGGCGGCATAGGCGGCCACGCGGCCTTCGGTGGTGCCCAGAAAGCCGTTGCGGAAGGTGTAGTCGCCCTTGGTCAGGTCGGGATGGAGAGCGTAGGCGGCCACCAGAGGAATTTCCTCTTCATCGAAAATCGGGGCCACCGCCCGGGAGGGCATGCTGTAGGAGCCGGCCACGAAAGCCGCCACCCGGTCCTGCTTGATGAGCTTGTTGGCCAGGGCCACGGCCTGCTTGGAGTCGGCCGCGTCGTCGTAATACACCAGTTCCACGGGGTTGCCTAAAACCCCGCCGTTGGCGTTGACTTTTTCCACGGCCAGTTTGACCGATTCCAGGACGCTGAAGCCGTCGGCCGAGGCAAAGCCGGTCAGGGGGGCCAGAAGCCCGATCTTGACCGGGTCGGCGGCCAGGGCCGGCCCCCCGCCGACGAGACCGCACAGGGCCACCAGGGCCGCGCCGAACATCAGTTTCATTTTCATGACCCATACCTCCATAAGGTGTTGCTGCGTGTTTCGTTAAAGCGCCACAACGGCGCGTCGCCGTGATAAAACTATCCCGGTCGAGGGAATCACAGCCCCAGATACGCTTCCCGAATGCGCGCATCGCTCAGGAGCCGCTCCGAAGGGCCGTCCAGAACCAGTTCGCCGGTTTCCAGCACATAGGCCCGCTTTGAGATGTCGAGGGAGGCCCGGGCGTTCTGCTCCACCAGCAGAATGGTCAGCCCTTCCTCCTGGTTCAACTGTTTCAGTAAATCGAAAACCTGATCCACCAGCCGGGGCATCAGCCCCATGGAGACCTCGTCCACCAGCAGGATTTTCGGGGCGGAAATACAGGCCCTGGCGATGGAAAGCTGCTGCTGTTCGCCGCCGGACAGGGTGGCGGCCAATTGCCCGCCCCGTTCCTTCAGGATGGGAAAGAGTTCATACAGCCGCCCCAGGCGCTCCTGAACCGGAATAACCCGATGAAGGCCATAGGCGCCCATCATCAGGTTTTCATACACGGTCAGGCGGGCGAAGACCCGGGCCCGTTCGGGCACCAGGCGCACCCCTTGCCGGGCCCGCCAGTGGGTGGAGAGGCGGGTGATGTCCCGGCCGCCAAAGGTGATCGTGCCCCCGCTGGGGCACTGCCAGCCCATGAGGGCCTTCAGGAGGGTGGTTTTGCCCGCCCCGTTGGCCCCGATGACGGTGATCAGTTCCCCCTCGTCCACCCCCAGGGAGACGCCACGCAGAGCCTCGACGCCCCGATAGGCCACCGACAGATTGGCCACCTCAAGCAACACGGCCGCTCTCCCCCTTTCCCAAATAGGCTTCGATGACCGCCGGATCGGCCGAAACCTCGGCCGGCGGCCCTTCGGCCAGTTTCCGGCCGTGATCCAGCACCACCACCCGGTCGGAAAGGGCCATGGCCACTTTCATGTTGTGTTCGATCAGGAGTATGGCCAGGCCGGTGTCCCTGATGCCGCGCAGGAGCGTTTCGATCTGGACGATCTCGGCCTGGCGCAGGCCCGAAAACGATTCGTCCAGAAGCAGAATCCTGGGGCGCAGGGCCAGGGCCCTGGCGATCTCCAGGCGGCGGAGGTTCCCGATGGGCAGGAGTCCGGCCCGGCGTTCGGCCAGATCCAGAAGCCCCACGGTGGCCAGTATTTTTTCGGCCTCTTGTCTGACTTCCCGCCCCCGCCAGGAGGTCAGGGCTTTGAAAATCCCCCGGTAGCGGTCGCCGCCCAGAGCCACGATGACGTTGTCGCGCACCGACAAATCGGTGAACGGGCGGACGATCTGAAACGTCCGGCCCACCCCCAACTCGGCCATCCGGTGGGGGGGCAGGCCATTGGTTTTCCGGCCCTCCAGAAAAATATCCCCGCCAGTGGGCGTATAAACTCCGGAAATGGCGTTGAAGCAGGTGGTCTTGCCGGCCCCGTTGGGCCCCAGGAGGCCCAAAATCCGGCCGCCGCCCAGTTCGAAACTGACCCCGTCGACGGCCTTGAGCCCGCCGAAGTGGATGGAGAGATCGCGGATCGACAGCAGAGCCTCAGCAGGCATCCAGGCCTCCGCTTCCCCGGCGGTATCGGCGCCAGAAGTTCAGGGCCAGGCTGTGTTCCCCTAAAAGTCCGCCCGGCTGGAAACGGATCATCAGGAGCAGCAAGACGGAATAGAGGAACATGCGGTAATCGATGAGCGGGCGGAAAATTTCGGGCAGGATGCCCAGGATGACGGCCCCCAAAAAGGGGCCCCAGAGCGTGCCCATGCCGCCCAAAACCACCACCGACAGCATGGCGATGGAAACCGGAAAGCCGAAATCGCCGGCTGAGATGAACCGCACGTAATGGGCGTACAGGGCGCCGGCCAGCCCGGCCAGAGCCGTGCCCAGCACAAAGGCCGACAGTTTGGCCCGCACCGGGGAGATACCCATGCTGGAGGCGGCCACCTCGTTTTCCCGCACCGCGAAACAGGAGAGCCCGGCCCAGGTGCGGGAGAACCGGCGGCAGATCAACAACGTCAGGGCCAGGAAAATCAGACACAGCCAGAGAAACTGGGTGTTGCCCAGCTTTTGCCCCAGCACCGCCACCCTGGGGATGCCGCCCAGCCCCAGGGCCGCGCCGAAAAACGAGGTGTAGAGGAAAATGGCTTCCACGATGAAGTTGATGCCGATGGTGGTGATGGCCAAAAAGTCTTCCCGCACCCTGAGGCTGGGCAAACCCAAAAGAAAGCCCAACGAGCCGGATATCAGGATCACGCCGGGGAGGGCCTCCCAGAAGGTGAGGCCGGCCTTGGTGGTGAGAATGGCGCTGGCGTAAGCCCCGATGCCGTAAAAGGCGGCGTGCCCGAGGGATATCTGGCCGGCGAAGCCCACGATGATGTTCAAACCGCAGGCGGCGATGGCCTGGATGGCGATGCCGATCATGATGGTGACCAGGTAGTCCATGAGGGGCGCCTCCTTACCGCTTGATTGCGAAACCAGGCCATGATTTTATAGTAAACCGGCAAATTAATTGTAAAAATAGTATTTTTACCATCGCCCGTTACCGACGGCCCAGCAGACCGGTGGGTTTCCACATCAGAACGATGATCATGGCGATGAAGGCCAGGGCGTCGCGGGGCATGGGGATGTCGGCGAAACCGATCAAAAGCGTCTCCGCCAGGCCCAGCAGCAGCGAGGCCAGAACCGCGCCCTGGACCGAACCCATGCCGCCGATGACGATCAGGGCCAGGCTCTTATAGGCCGGCACCGCCCCCATGGTGGGGTAGACCTGGTTGTAGTAAATGCCCACCAAAATTCCCGCCAGGGCGGCGATGGACGAGCCGATGACAAAGGTGGCGTCCACCACCCGCCGGCTGTCCACCCCCAGGGAGGAGGCCACTTCCATATCCTGCGAGGCCGCGCGCATGGCCAGGCCGAATTCGGTCCGGGTGGTGAGGAACCACAAAAAGAACAGCACGGCGGCCGTGACCCCGTAGACGGCGGTCAAGGTCGGGGAGATGGTCACCCCGCCCAGCGTCAGGGGAGGGAAGGGCGGGGCCGCGGGGAAAGTGAGGATGTCCGGCCCGGCCACGATGCGGCAGAGTTCCTCCAGACCCATGAACAGGGCGATGCTGCTGATCAGGGGCACATAGGGGGGGAATTTGAGCAGGGGGAAATAGATCAGCCGCTCGATGGCCACCCCCAAAAGAGCGCACAAGACCATGCTTCCGGGAATGGCCACCAGAAGGGTGCCGGTCTGGCCGTACAGCCACACCCCCAAGTAGGCCCCCACCGTATACACCGCGGCGTGGGCCACGTGGAGGATGCGGAGGATCCCATAGACCAGGGCCAGCCCCAAAGTGATGAGGGCGTAAATCGAGCCGATGGCCAGGCCGTTCAGAAGCTGCTCAAAAAGCAACCGCACCGTGATCAGTCCTTTTTTTGAGGATCGTTGAAACCGAGGATACTTTTGCCCATGGAGCGTTTTACAATTTATCCGTCTTTAGTAAGGCGCAATTATATCATAGCTTATCATGTATATACAACACGAAAAAGACAGACCCCGCCAAAAAACCACCGGTCCGGTCCAGAGCGGCTCCCGGCCGCGTCTGTTTAAAAAAATTAACGGTTTTAGGCGATTGACTGGCAGATCCCGGCCGCGGTCGCCGGCCGGAAAGATACGGTCAGGTGGAGAAACACGGTTCGGGCCGCACCTTTTTCATAGCCCCGCCTTGACCTGGACCAACAAATCGCCCCGGCCGCCGTCGGGCTTCGTCAGGCCGTAGCCGGGTATGCGGAAAACCGCGCCGGAGGCCGTGCCGGGAGGGACGGTCAGGCGCAGGGGCGGGCCTTTGAGGGTGTTCACCAGAGGCCGGCAGCCGTCGGCCAGGTTTTGGGCCGCCAGCCGGAGGCTGGTCACCAGGTCAAACCCGCGCGTTTTGAAGTCGGGGTCGGGGGTCACGGTGAGGGTGACGATGATGTCGCCGGGCTGGCCGCCGGGCTGGGCCGGGCCTCGGCCCTTGAGGACCAGACGCTGGCCGGTGGCCGCCCCGGCGGGCACCGCCACCGGGGTCTTGACCGCTCCGGTGGCGGTGTTGTAGGCCACGA
>JAVBTP010000173.1:0-7781 GCA_031556115.1 Candidatus Adiutricaceae bacterium | reverse complement strand
GGTTTCCAGAATCGGGCGGCTGTTCTCGCCGGCCACCACCAGGGCGTGTTCGGCCAGGCCCGATTCGACGGACAGGGCCGCCAGTTCCATCCCGTCGATAAAGCCCAGACAGGCACTGCCGATGTCCAGACTCTTGACCCGGCCGGGCAGCCCCAGCCGGTGCTGGACAATGGAGGCGGTGGAAGGCTCGATGTGGTCGCGGCCGACGGAGGTGGAATAGAGCAGATCCACCCGCGCCCGGTCGAAACCCAGATCGGCGAAAAGCCGCTCGGCGGCCTGGGCCGCGGCCTGGCTGGGCTGAAAATTTATGGGATACAGCCGCCGCCGGTCTATGCCGGTCAGGGAGGCCAAGAGCCCCCGGGGCAGTTTCAACCGCTCCAGAACCGGGGCCAGGCGGGATTCGATCTCCGCTGAAGTCACGCTTTCAGGAGCCTCGTCACGGGCCAGCCCCACTATGGCCACCTGTTCATATCGGGGAAAAACCATCCATTCCTCCGGCGGTTTTCCAGACAGTCGTTCAAGAAATCCCGCCCATACATCTCGGTGGATTATATCATTTTTTTATGGATATATGCTATGATGGAAAAGTGGCCGGCCAAAGGCCGTTTTTTTCGGCGCCCATAGACGGCCTGAGTTCGAAATCCCTTTGCCCAGAAAGGACGTGGGACAGATGAAAGTATACCGCAAAACCAAGATTGTGGCCACCATCGGGCCGGCTTCGTCCGATCCGGCGGTTGTGGAAAAAATGATCAGGGCCGGCCTGAACGTGGCCCGGCTCAATTTTTCCCACGGCACACCCGACCAGCACCGGGCCATGGTGGAGACCATCAGGCGCCTGGGCCGGGAAACGGGCCTGGAGGTGGGTGTCCTGCAGGATCTCTCCGGCCCCAAAATCCGCTTGGGGGAAATCAAGGACCGGGTGCTGGAGGCCGGCTCCACCGTGCGCCTGTCCGCCGGCCACCAGGAAGTCGACGACAGCCTGCCGGTGAACTACCCCCACCTTCTGGAAGACGTGGGGGTGGGCGAGCAGGTGCTCCTGTTCGACGGCAAGATCAACCTGAAAGTGACGGCCAAGGACGACAGCCACCTCACCTGCCAGGTGGTGGTGGGAGGCCCCCTGAGTTCCCACAAAGGGGTGAATTTGCCCCACAGCGAACTGCGCATCCCGGCCTTTACCGACAAGGACCGGGCCGACCTCACCGTCGGCCTGGAAGCCGGCGTGGATTTCGTGGCCATGAGTTTCGTGCGGAGCGAAAAGGACCTCATCCCCGTGCGGGAGATGATCAGCCGGGCCGGCACCCATCCCCTGCTGATCGCCAAGATTGAAAAGCCCCAGGCCGTGGCCAACATCGAGGGCATCCTGAACGTGGTGGACGGCATCATGGTGGCCCGGGGCGATTTGGGCGTGGAAATGCCCATCGAGGAAGTGCCCATCACCCAGAAAAAACTCATCAGGGCCGCCCGCCACCGGGGCAAGCTGGTCATCACCGCCACCCAGATGCTGGGCTCCATGGTCAGCAGCCCCCTCCCCAGCCGGGCCGAGGTCACCGACGTGGCCAACGCCATTTTGGACGGCACCGACGCGGTGATGCTTTCCGAAGAGACGGCCATGGGCGCCTATCCGGTGGAGGCCGTGACCATGCTCGACAAGGTCTCCCGCCAGACCGAGCCCATCATGGACAACCGGGCCTACCTCATCGAATCCCAGTGCGAGCTTTTAAATCCCATCGCCTGCGCCATTACCCGGGCGGTGGCCATCTTGGCCCAGGACCTCCGGTCCAAGGCCATCGTGGCCGCCACCCAGGGGGGCTCCACCGCCCGCCTGGTGGCCCACCTGCGCCAGCCCGTGCCGGTCATCGGCCTGACCTCCAACCCGGCCACCATTCGCCAGCTGACCCTGTCGTGGGGGGTGATTCCGGCCCTGATCCAGCCCTGCGAATCCATCGTGCTCCTGGAGCAGTTGGCCAGCGAATGGTTGGTGAAACACGGCCTGGCCGAAAGAGGCGACAAGGTGTTTCTGACCTGCGGCCTGCCGCTCCAGACCTCGGGCACCACCAACCTCATCAAGCTGTTGGACATCGGCGAGTCGGCCGGGGTGTAATCAGGCCGCCCCGCGAAGCCCGGCCGCCCATGGGGCCGGCCGGGTGACACAGATACCCTGACAGATGAAGCCGGCCACGTGGGGCCGGCTTCTCGTGTTTGGCCCTCAACCGGATTTTGGCGGAATTCGGCCCACCCGTTACTGAGGAAGGGGCGGCGATGAAGATGAAAAAAGCTTCCGCCGCCGAGAACCGACTTCGCCAACTGCCGGGCTAATATAAACCGGATTCCCCGATCAAAACGGCATAGGCGAAGCGCCAGGCCCGCAGGGCCAGGCTTTGCCTTTCGCCTTTGAGGTTGGCCAGGCCGGTGACGGCCGCCGGCGGCTCTTTTAAATTTTCCACCCGGCAGCGCACCAGATAGACGGCCCGTTCCGGCCAGAGCTGCCCGGCCGGGCCCTGGCGCACAGGCAGCGGGCCGCCTTTGACGGAGGCCAGGGAGGGCTTGGAAAGTTCGCTCACCGTACCCGGAGAAATGGAAACGATGGTCAGCTCAAAAGGCCCGGCCCCGCCGGAGCCGGGTATGAACAGCCCCGACCCGCCGGGCTTGAGCCTTAAGACGTCTTCCTCGGGCACCCAGGCTTCCAAAAGGCTCTGGCCGCCGGTCAGAAGCATGAGCGGCTCTTTGGCCCCCACCCATTGGCCGGGGCTTAAGTCCGGGGCTATTTCCCGCACTTCCCCGGAAAAGGGGGCCAGGAAATCCAGACCCTCCCGGCGGCTTTCCAGGGTTTTTTCCTCGGCCAGAACCCCGGCCAGTTCCTCTTTTTGCGAGGCGTAGCCGAACCAGAGCTCCGGGGCCAAACCGGCGTTGGCCGTTTGCAGTTCCAGAGACCGGCGCAGGATGGCCTTGGCCTTAAGATCGAAATCGAGGTCGGGGGCGGACAAACGCAAAAGAAGCTGGCCGGCTTCCACCCGGCTGCCGGGGGCCGGAGGCTCCGAGGCCACCAGGGCTCCGGCCGGAGCGTGGAAGGTGAAGGTTTTTTCGGCCTCCAGAACCGCCGGGGCCACCACTGCGGAGCGCCAGGGAATGAAGAGGGCCACTAAAAGGGCCGCGGCCAAAAAACCCCAGAAGGTCGGGCGGGCCTCGGCCCTGACCCGCCACCATTCCCGCAGTTCCTTGACGACGGGCCAGGTCAGAAACCAGATTATCTCCACCAGGAAAAGGGCCAGTCCCAGCAGTTTGAAAAACATGTGATAGACCAGAAAGGCGATGCCCAGGAAAAGGAAAAAACGGTAGATCCAGACGCTGTAGGCGTAGGCCACCAGCCAGAAAAGGCCTTTGGGGCTCACGGGTTCGGGTATTTCCCTTTCCAGCCCCAGTATTTTTTTGCGCATGAACCATTTGGCCAGGGCGAAGGAACGGCTTTGCAGCATGGGCATTTCAAAAAGATCGCTCAGGATGTAGTAGGCGTCGTAGCGCATGAAAGGGTTGGCGTTGATGGCCAAGGTGGTCAGCCAGGTGACCCCGGCCAGGGTCAGGGCCATTTCCCTTAAAAGGCCGGGGGGCAGCCAGAGCCAGGCCAGAGAGGCCAGAGCGGCCAGGGCCAGTTCGGCCCCCACCCCGGACAGGCCGATCAGGAGGCGGTCCTGGCGGCGGACGCATTTCCAGGCTTCGGTGGTGTCGGTCCAGAGCATGGGGTAAAAGCACATGAAGGCCAGGCCGATGGAAGGCACCCGTAAGCCCAGAAGTTTGGCCGCGTAGGCGTGCCCCAATTCATGCACGACCTTGGAAAGCCCCATGGCCGCCAGAACCATGACCGCCCCCTGGACGGAAAAAAGGGTTTCCAGGTCGTGCCGGAAAAAAGAATAATTGCGCGCAATCAGAATCAGGCTCAAAAGGGCCAGGGCGCTGATGAGGAAAAGGGCCCGGCGGGTAAAAAAGGGTTTGACCAGAAACAGGGTCCGGCTTAAAAAAAGATCCGGCTTGAAAAGGGGCAGGCGCAAAAAAAGATAATTTTTGACCAGGAACATGAAGGGCCCGATTTTCCGTTTTTCGGCCAGGGAGCACAAACGGGCGCTGTCGGCCGGGCCTTCGGCCAGGCACAGGCCGTTATTCCGCATGAAGGCCAGGACGTTTTCCACCTCTTCGGCCGTGGGGCTTAAAGTGGTTTCAGCGCTTATCGTGGAGGCGATGGCCGCCGCGTCGGCCAGGGCCCAGCGGCGGATTATTTCCATCTCCAGCCAGCCGAGGCGGAAGAAGCGGTGGGAGACCGGATCGTGCAAGGTATAACAGGGCGCGCCGTGGGCGGAAACCGGCCCTTTGGCGAGGGAAAGCTCCTGCCTCAGCTTGGGCCAGGAGGCCGGGGGCTTGGCGGCCATTTCAAAAACCCAGCCATTGGCGCAGGCGCATGATAGGCACGCGCAAGAGGCTGTAGATCAGGGGGGCCCGCGGGCCGTAAAGCTTGGCGCTGCCCCGGAGGCCCAGGCGAGGCGGTTCCTGCCCTTCTTCGAAATTGGCCCGCAGGCGGAAGGACAAACCGGCCGGGACCGCCTCCTGGGCCTGAAAACCCACCTGGTAAAGGCGCCCTTTAAGGGGCGAGCCGGGATTGACGTTGGGGAAAAAAAGCGTTTCCGCGCCTTTTTCCTGGGGCAGGTATTCGCCCATGGGCAGTAAGATTTCCAGCCGGACCTTGGCCGGCTCGGCCACGGTCATGATGCGCTGGCCCAGGGTCACGGGTTTTCCGGCCCACTCTTCCGGGGCGTCCACCAGGGCCACACCGTCGATGGGGCTTTCAATGGCCGCCCGCTTAAGAAGGCTTTCCACATAAAGCTTTTCCGCTTCCAACTGCTCGGCCCGCCCTTCAAGCTGGGCCAGGCGCAGCTTGGCCTCCCGGTCGCCCAAAGCCCTTTGGCGGGCCTGGCGCAGTTCCACCCTGGCCACTTCCAGGGACTTGGCGGCCACGGCCAGGCGGGTTTCCAGTTCCCGTGAATCCAGCTTCAGCAAAACGTCGCCTTTTTTGACTTTGGCGTTGGGCTCGACCAGAATGCTCTCCACTACCCCGTCCAGGGGGGAACGGACCGGCCAGGGGTCCCGGGCGATGACTTCGGCCGGGGCCAGAACGCTTTGCCTGACGGGAAAAAGTAAAATCAACAAGACGGCCGCGGCTATGATCTTGACCCGGCGGGACAGCCGGCGGGTTTTGGGGCCGCGCGGGGCGAAAGCCAGACTCAGGGCCTGGCCGTAGGCCCCGGCCAGGTGCCTTAAAACCCTTAAATCGGCCTGGGAGAAAGGTTTTTGGTTGAACAGGGCCAGAACTCCGAAGAGCGGGCCGGGCAGGCTTTCCGCCCCGTCTTTGATTGCCGGGGGCGGGTCCGGGGGCCACAGGGGCAGGGGCAGAAAAAGGCCGTGCGGCGGCAGCCAGTCAGCCCAGTCCGCCTGAAGTTGGAGCGGCAGGCTCTCGGCGGTGAAGGCCAGGCCTTCGGCCGGCCGGCCTTTTTCGGCCCAGAGGTTCGGCAGGTGTTGATTCAGGCGGCCCAGCCATTGCAGATAGGGGCTGTCGGCCTCGGGCACGGCCAGGCCGGAGACGGCCATGGGCCGAAGGGCCCCGCCGGCCGCGAAACGCCACAGGACCGCCTGCCGGTAGGCGGCTAAAAGGCGCGTTTCGTTGACCGCGATGAAGGGCAATTCCTTTTTGTCGGCCCGCCTCAGCCGCTCTTCCATTTGCAGAAGGGCGGCCAGCCGGTTGAAAACCTCGCCGGGGTCGGCCGCCTTTTCCGCCGGCCGGCCGCCGTCCATATGAATTCTGGCCTCAGCCATATGGTCCTTATTTATGGCTCCGGCGATATAACCGTGCCGCTCATGCCCGGCAGAAGGCCGGCCGTGCCGCCGGACAGGCGGCCGTAGACCTTGATCGACTGGGTCAGGGCGTCGACCTTGCCGCCGAGCCGGGTGACCGTGGCCGGATATTTTTGGCCGGTTTCCTCCACCATTACTTCAAAAGCCGCGCCCGGCTGAAAGGAGGGTATCCAGGCCGAGGGCATCATGAACTCGATTTCCATGGGTCCGTCGGCGGCCAGTTCCAAAAGAGGGGCGCCCTCCGGAAGATATTGGTGTTCCTTGACTTCCAACTGGGTCACCCGGCCGTTCCAGGGGGCCGTGACCCGGCAGCGGTTCACCAGCTCTTCGGCCAGGCCCCTTTCGGCCTCGGCCCCTTTGAATTGGGCCCGGGCCATTTCCACGTCCTGGGCGCCGCGCGAATTGAGCTGATACAGTTTTTCGGCCAGACGCAATTGGCTGCCGGCCTGGTCGCGGGCGGCCTCGGCCGCTTCCAGACGCAGCCGGGCCAGAGTGTCGTCGAAACGCAACAGCAGTTGGTCCTTATGGAAAGACTGGCCGTCCTGGACGGCCAGTTCCACTATCCGGCCGGCCACCGGCGCGGAAATCATGACCATGCCGGGGGCCTTCAGTTCCACCCGCAGATGGCCTTCCGGCCGCAGGCCCTCGCCGGCCTCCTCCCGGGCCGCCGCCGGGCCGGCCGCGAGAAAAGCCAGGAGAAGGACCGGAAGCATACCAGGAATTTTAATCACGGCCGTACTCGCCCGCGGCCGCCACCCGGTCGAGAGCGGCTTTTCGTTCGGCCGGGTTCAGGCCGTCGTCAAACACTTTGGGGCTTTCGGCCCCAGACACTTCCTCAGCCGCCGGCAGCGTGGGCAACTGGCCGCCGGACATGGCGGTCAAGCCCTTATGGACGGCCGCGGCTATCTCTTCCAGGGAGGATTCCATCGGCAAATCGTCGGCCAGCCCCACCCCGATGGAATAATAGAGGTTGCCCAAAGCCTCGTAGGCGTCCACCCTGGCCATATCGACCTGCAACTGGCTGCTGACCACCTGGGCTTTTTGCTGCACCAGGGCCAGGCGGCCTTCGGCCTCGGCCAGGGTTTCCACCTCCAACTGTTTCAGAAGACGCTCTTCCAGGCCTCTTAAGGTGCTGGCCGTACTCAGCTCTTCCAGGGCCACGTCATATTGGTGGCGGCTTAAGTTGATCTGCACCAAAGTGGCCATGGCCAGGGCCAGGCGGCGCATCTGGGAAAGCTCCTGCCGGGCTTCGGCCGATTTTTTGCCGGCCGGCCCGGTGCCGACTATTTTCAAAAGGCTGGCCGAAGCCACCAGGCCGGCTTCGCTCCAGGTTTCATGCACCAGATAAGGGTTGGCATCCAGGTTGAAGGAGGCCAGAAGGCGCACGGCCGGGAACATTTTTAAAATTTCCTGTTTGATGCCGGCCACGTCTATGCGTTCCTGATAGTGTTCCTCGCGCAGTTCCGGGCGCCTCAAAAGGCCCATGAGCTCCAGGTCGGCGATATCGCCTTTCATGGCCGGCAGGCTCATGGCCGGGGTGGTCAGGTTGACTTTCTGGTGCAAAGGCAGATTGCAGAGGGCGGCCAACTGCACCTTGGCCTGCTGCAATTCGCTTTGGATGTTTTTCAGGTGGGCCACGATGGTGATCAGGCGTCTTTGGTCTTCCAGGACCCTGGCCAGGGGCTCGGCCTGTTCCTTTTCAATGCGGCGGTATAATTTCAGGGCGCTCTCGGCTTCGCCCAGGAGCCCCGTGACCTGACCCAGATATTTTTGGGCGGCCATGGCCCGGTAATAGGTGCTGAGGACGTCCTTGGTGATGGTGGCCATGGTGCGGCGGCGGCGTTCCAGGCCTATCAGCACCCGGTCGGCCTGTTGTTTAGCTTGGT
>JAVBTP010000190.1:0-4567 GCA_031556115.1 Candidatus Adiutricaceae bacterium | reverse complement strand
GGTTTCCAGGTATTGCCTGGCTTGGTAATATTCGCTTTTGGCGGCCATGGAGTTGGCCGCCACGATGATGGCGTAGGCCGGGGCCGCCTGGAGATCCTGATATCGGCGGGCCAGGGCGATGACCTGGTCGTGGTCCGGGATCCACTGGACCAGCAGCATATAGTCGCCCAGCAGGTATTGATCCCGGGGATATTGGCGGTGGAGTCCGGCCAGGATGGCCCGGGCCTCGTCCCCACGCCCCTCCCGGGCCAACCGTACGGCCCGGTCCTGCTCGGCCCGCCAGGGCGTTTCGGTCCGGGCCGGAATGGTGTAGGGCGGGGGCGGCGGAATCATCCGCTGGAGATAGTGCCGGGCCTCGGCCAGGCGTTTTCGGTCCTCGGCCGACATTTCTTTTTCATCCACGTCCCCTAGGAGCGCCAGACCCTGACCCGGGGACTTCAGATCCCCCAGGGTCAGGGCCAAACCCAAACGGAGATCCGGATTTTTCGGAAAACGGGCCCGGGCCTCCTCGTACCAGGCCTTGGCCTCGGCCAGTTTTCCGCTTTTGCGAAAAGAGGAGGCGGCCGCAGCCAGGGCGTATTCCGGGGCCTCTTTCGGGTTCAGCCCGGCGGCCAGTTCCGCGGCCTCGGTTTCCTGGCCGGCCCAGTCGGCCACCGTGACGTAATCGGCCAGAATACCCTGATCGTCCGGACGTTCGCGGCGCAGTTCGGCCAGGCCGGCCAGGGCCGTTTCATAATCGCCTTTCCGGCCCGCCGTCACCGCCCGGTCCCGGCGCTCCCGCAGAACGGCCTCCTGGCGCTGGTAATCGGCCTCCTGACGGTCAATGTATTCGATTGTCCCGGCCAATTGCGGGGCTTGCACCGGCCCGGCGGCCTTGACCGCCGCCCGGGCCTCGTCGACGCGGCGGGCATCGGCCAGGGTCATGGCCAGGCCGGCGGTCAGGTCCGCGTTCTCCGGAACACGCTCCCGGCCGACCCGGTAGGAGTTTTCGGCCTCGGCCAGGCGGCCGCTGTGGCGCTGGGCCATGGCCGCGGCGGCCAGGGCGTATTCCGGGGCCTCCCGGATCGGTATGCCGGCGGCCGCCTCGGCGGCCCGGGCATACTGGCCCGCCCAGGCCAGAGCGGCCACATAATCGTAGAGCACTCCCCGGTTCCCGGGATGTCGGCGATGGAGCGGCTCCAGAATGGCCAGGGCGTCTTTATACTTTTGAGCCCGGATGAGCAGGGCGGCCTGATCCCGGGTGGCCCGCAGGGCGGCCTCTTCTTCGGGGGAAAGCGGAGCCGACGGAACCTCGGCGGCCGCGGGCGCGGCGGCCGCCCGGGGAGCTTCGGCTCCGGCCGGGTGGGGATCCACGGGGGTGTCGGCCGGGGGAGTGAAGCGCAACTCCTGGGCCCAGCCCGCGGCCGGGGCGGCCAATGCGGCGATCAACGGCACGCCGACGGCCGCCGCGAACAACCCGCCGGCAACAATGTATAGATGGAATCGCCCAGGTTTCATCTTTGGCCCTTCTCAAAGTGGGGGCCGCCGCGCGCCCGGCTTCTCGCCGACTCAACCAGGCCCCGGTCCGAAAAAAAACGGCGGCCGAATTTCCTGGTCGTTTCAATGGGGGACCTGAAAAAAGGCGGGCCAGGCCGCCCCAGATATGCTCGCCAGTTGAAGGTTTTTACCAAAACCTTGAATACCATATCATTAAACGCGGATCCACACAAGTTTAAAGATATAGTTGATTAGCGATCAAAAAGCTTGTTTAGCTCCGGCTTATTAACCCGGCAGTTGGCGAAGTCGGTTCTCGGCGGCGTAAGTCCAGTGATTTCGGGCTTTGGCGAAATCACGGGTACGACTCATTTTGTTGCCGGAGTAATAAGCCCCGCGCGGTGCGCGCGGGAACAGAGCCGCGGAAGCGTATGGGGCGATAAAAAAACCTCCTCTGATAAAATGACGTGGGTTTCGCCGGCCAACGCCGGATCAGAGGAGGGGTCCAATGGACTCGAACAGTCGGTCAGAGACGAGGTGGAACCGCATCCGCCATCTGGGCCCCCGGAGCCGTATAGCGGTCAGGCTTTGGCCAGAGCCAGGCAGAGCGCTTCGTACTGGTCGGCGATATCGTCCCAATTATATCGCCGGGCAATGGCTTCCCGCGCGGCGCGGCGCTTTTCGTCCAACAGGGCCTCCTGATCCAGAGCCCAGCGCATTTCCGTGCGCAGGGCCTCCTTTTCGGGGGTAAAGAAGCGGCCGCAGTCCCCCAGGACATCGCGGTTGAAAACCACATCCCGGGCCAGCACGAAGCAGCCGTGGGCCATGGCCTGAAGGAGGGCCGGATTGGTTCCCCCGACCTCGTTGCCGTGAACATAGGCGTAGCAGTTGCTCCACAGTTCCCGCAGCACATCCTGGTCATAGATGAAGCCGGGCAGGATGACCCGGTCTCCGGCCAGGGTGGCCAGTTCCCGCTGATAGGGGCTGTCGTAGCCCGCGCCCCCCACCAGCACCAGCTTCTGGTCGGTTTCCAGCTCCAAAAAGGCCTGGGCGGTCAGGAGCGGATTGTTTTCCGGCTCGAAGCGGGTGATCTGCAAAAAATATTCCCGGGGCCTGAGGCCGAGGCAGTCCAGTAATTCGGGCCGGCTGCTTTCCGCCAGGTCGGCGCCGTAGGCGATGGTGGTGCTGTCGGTATGGTACTCGGTCCGGTAATAGTCGGCCATGGCCGGGGAGTCGGTGATGATCCGGGTCGCCGCCCAGGTGCCCAGGCGCTCGGACACCTTGATGTATTTCCGATGCATCGGGCCCCACTTGCCCCGCTTCCACTCCAGGCCGTCGGTATTGAGGGCCAGCGGGACTTTTCGGAGGCGCAGCGGGAAGAGGGCCAGGACGTTGGCCACGTTGAAGGCCACAAAAACGTCGGCCGGCCGGAAAAGAGCCCGCAGCACGCTCACACCGGTGTGGGACAGGGTCTCCAGGGACCGGCGGCGCAGGGCCGGCAGATAGACGCAGCGCATGCCCCGATAGGTCGGCTGCCGTTCGGGGTATTTATGGGAACGGCAATACACCGTGACCTGATGTCCTTTGGCCGCCAGGCGGGCGCCGACCTCTTCGACGCAGGTTTCAAAACCGCCGTAGTTGGCCGGCACCCCCCGGGTTCCCAGCATGATGATTCGCAGGGGCCGTTGGCCGGCGGTCCGAGGGGCCGGGGGCCGGCCGCCGTCCGAGGACGGCCGATCCGTGCGCACCCAGGCCAGCGGGCCGCGCCTGAGGTTGGCCTTGGCCGCCCCCCAGGCCCGCCAGACCGCGTAGACGGGAATCATGATCAGGGCTTTAAGGGACAAGCGGTCCAGACGGGGCAGCCCCAGGCAGAAATACACCGCGTACAGAAGGAGCAGCGCCAGGGAAACCGTGAATAAAACCGGGCTCAGGAAAACCGTCAGAAACGTGACCGCGATGAGCCCCATCAACAGGGTGGAGAGGCTGGGCGAGAGCAGGTATAAAAATGTGAAAACATGTCCCCAGCGCCGGGCCTTTATGGCCTGGGGCAGATCCCAGGCCAAAAGGGGGCGCCGGATCTGCTTGCCGCCGGCTGACCACCGCTGCCGCTGGCTCGCGGCTTCGTGGGGTGTGGAGGGCATGTATTGCCCGCAGGCGGCTTCCGGGGCGTACGAGATGCGGTATCCCCTCCTGATGAGTTCCAGCGTCATTTCCAGATCTTCGGTCAGGCCGTGCGTGGTCCAGCCCATATCGCGCATAATCTGGCGGGTAAAACACATGCCCGAGCCGCGCAGGGGGATTGGCCAGCCCAGACGGTCCAGGGCCGGGAAAATCCAGCGGTTGCGCAGGATGAAGGACATGGCCGTCAGCCGGGCGAACCAGGTGTCCTCCTGGGACCGGGTCTCGTAGCGGCCCTGGATCACCTCTTGGCCGGCGGCCAGATGGCGGGCCATGGCCCGAAGGTAATCGGGTTCGGGAAAGCTGTCGGCGTCCAGAAAAAGCACGGCGTCGGCCTCTTCCCCGGCCAGTTCCTTCAGCGCGAAATCCAGGGCGTAGCCCTTGCCGCGCAGGCGCTCGTCCTTCCGCACCAGGCAGTGGGCGCCGGCCTGCCGAGCCAGGTCGGCGGTGCGGTCCTGGCAATTGTCGGCCACCACATAGAGGGAGAACCGGTCCTGGGGATAGTCCAGGGACAGGATACGCGAGACCGTGCCCTGAATCAGGGCCTCTTCGTTGTGGGACGGAACGATGACGAGGATGCGCGGCCACTGTTCCGGGTCCGGCCGGGAGGCGGGCCGCCCTCGGGACTTGATGGCCAGCCCGGTCAACAGCAGCAGCCAGCAGGCAGTGACCAGGAGGTACCCGGCCGCCAGTATTTCCGCTAAATATTTTAGATATTCCATAATAACCGTCACCAGCGTGAAGAATGTTCCAGGCCCCCCAGTACCCCGTAACTTCTTAAGTTCCGGGGTACTGGAGGAAGCCCGCCAGGGCTTCCCGCCGACGAAGTCGGCGAGAGGAAAGCAAAAATCGCATTTTTGCTTTCCGGTCCAGAGCTTAAAATGGCGCTGCTTTGAGCGACATTTTAAGCGGTACA
>JAVBTP010000001.1:0-4491 GCA_031556115.1 Candidatus Adiutricaceae bacterium | reverse complement strand
CACCACCATGCCCGCCATGGAAGAAACCGTGGCCGCGCTGAAGGAAGCCGGCTTGGGCAACGTCAAGGTCATGATCGGCGGCGCTCCCGTGACCCAGGCCTATGCCGACAAGATCGGGGCCAGCGGCTACTCCGAAGACGCCCCCAGCGCCGTGGAACTGGCCCGTAAGCTGGCCAAGTAACCATTTTTATTTATAAAGCGAAGATGAGCGATTCCACATGGGCCCGCCGGGCCCATGTGGATGTTTTAGGGAACCCCTAAAAATGGTCAATTCCCTACCTTGGGAACTGACGGATTTTTAGAGGTTCCCTTTATTGAAAACATCCGCGGAGCGGGACTCCGGGGAGCAATTCGTCACGGGTCGCACCCGCCAAGAGGCCAAAAATGATTATTGTTGGGGAATTGATTAACGACAGCCGCAAGGCCATCGGCGCCGCCATCGAAGCCGGTGACGCGGAATACATCAAACAAGTGGCCATTGATCAGGACAAGGCCGGGGCCACATACATCGACGCCAACGCCGGCATTTTCGTCGGCGAGGAAGCCAAATACATGCGGTGGCTGGTGGAGCTTATCCAGAGCGTCTCTGAAAAGCCCATCGCCCTTGACAGTCCCGACCCCAAGGTCATTGAAGAGGGTCTGGCTCTCTGCAAATCCACCCCCATGCTCAATTCCATTTCCCTGGAAAAGGACCGCTGGGAAAAACTCCTGCCCGTCGTGGCCAACAACACCGACCTGAAGGTGGTGGCCCTCTGCATGAGCGACGAAGGCATGCCCACCAGTTGCGACGGCCGGCTGAAAATCGCCGACAAGCTCATCAGCGGCTTGACCGGCAAAGGCGTCAAGATCGAAAACATCTACGTCGACCCTCTGGTCCAGCCCCTGGGCACGGACCACACCTTTGGCGTCGAGTTCGTCAACTCGGTTAAGGCCATCGCCGTCAAATACCCCGGGGTCCACTTCATGTGCGGTCTGTCGAACATCAGCTACGGCCTCCCGGCCCGCACGTTCATCAACCGTATTTTCATGGCCCAGGCCATTGCCAGCGGTCTGGACGGCGCCATCATCAATCCCTTGGACAAGGGCATGATGGGCACCATCGCCGCCGCCGAAGCCCTCGCCGGCAAGGACAAGAGCTGCGTCCGCTACCTCAGGGCCTTCCGCGCCGGTCTGGTCGAAGCCTGATCCGCCCGCGGGTTCGCGTTGAACAAGATGGCGGAAAATCCGCCATCTTGTTTTCTTTTTACCGCCCCCTCCTCTTTCTCCTCCGAAGCGCCCGAGGTCCAGTCGCATTCAATAAGGATTGAATGCCGGGCGCCAAATGTCACCCCCGGCGGCCTGGGGGGCCCGTCGTCCCTTCTCATGCCTCCATTTATATTTACCACATAAAAAGCATGATACACAAACCAACCATCCCGCGGACAAAAAACGGAGTTAAGATCTTTTCAAGTTTTTCGCGGAGAGAAGTAAATGAAGGCTGAACAATGGCGAAACATGGCGAATTTGACCGGTTTCAGGCGAAATTAACAAAATGGGCCCCTTGCCCGCGGGCCACGGTTTAGTATATAGTAAAACATATACAGTGAAATCAAAGCAGACGCGGTCGACCCGAAAGAAATGGGGCTTACTTCAAATTTATTTGGGTTAGCTTTAGAATTTTACAGTTAGAGCGCTTTTCCATTTACAAGGACATGGGCATACAATGAAAAGCGCCCGGATGTTTGCGCGTTTTATGATTTACCGAAGACAGATGAATTGTAAAACGCTCCAGCCAAGCTTGTGAGGCGCGTTATGGGATCCGTTTACACGGAAAACCGATTTGATCAGGGACCGTGCCCGACCTATGGGCAGGGTTTTGTGGTTGGCAATTCCATCAGGTTTTATCTGCACAGTCTTTATTGGCTGGTTCATCACGCCGGCTTGGTCGACGTGGTGACCGAAGTGCTGAGAGACGGCGAGCCGGTCATTTATGGCGAGATTCAGGTGGACGAGCTTGATCGCCTGATGGCCGAGCCCGGCCTGAGAGGCCTGCAACGGCACCCCTGGGGGTTCAGTTGGCCTTTCAAGAGCCAGGCCCGGGGCGGGGAAGACGATTTTTCCAATTTCGCGGCCTGGCGCGACAGTATCCTGTCCGAAACATATTGGTTCAATGCCGGCCTTCATGACCCGGTCGACCAACCCACCCGGCTGATGTAACCCTTTGGCCTGCTTCAGGCCCGCCCTCACCATCCCCCCGGCCCCGCGGTCCGAAATGGATAACGGGGCCGGGCGTTTTCATCCGGAGCGGGAGGAAAATTCACGGTTGGCCCGGGAAACACGGATCCCAACGGATTTCGCCGATACGGTCGAGGAAGAGGCGGCCGATATCCGGGTCGAATTTCCGGCCGCACTCGCTTTTGATGAAATCCAACACCTGCTCCTCAGGCCAGCCCGGCCGATACGCCCGGTCGGCCATCATGGCGTCGTAGACGTCGACCACGGCCACCACCCGCGCCTCCCGCGGGATGGCTTCGCCTCTCAGGCCATCCGGGTAGCCGCTTCCATCCCAATTTTCATGGTGCCTAAGGGCGATCCGTTCGGCCCACTGGATGGAGGGATGGCTCGACCCGGCCAAAAGCGCGGCCCCTTCGGTGGTGTGGGTTTGGACGATTTTGAATTCCTCCGCGCTCAAAGGTTTGGGCTCACACCAAAAGCCCGCGGGCCAGCCGGCCTTGCCCAGGTCATGCAGGGGAGCGGCGACGGCCAGGATCTGGCAATCTTCGCCCGACCATCCCAGATAGCCGCCCAGGCGGGCGCTGAAAAACGCCAGGCGGCGCAAATGGCCGTCCGTCTCCTGGTCCCGTACGCTCAGGGACTGAAACAGGCGGCGGACGATCTCACTCTGGGCGTTCCACAGCTCCGCGGTTCGCTCCTGGAGAAGATCCTCCCAGTCCCGTCGATCAGGGTGGGGGTTTCGCTCGGCGACAATCAGGCGCTCGGCCAGTTTCAAGCGGCGTCTGAGGTCGGCCCCCTCGAAGGGTTTGAGAAGGTAATCGTCCACGCCGCCCGAGGCGGGGGCCAGGTCCTGGACATCAATCTCGCCATGGGCGGTCAACAGTATGATATACGTGGACCGGCCCCGGCCGGTTTCACGTTCGCGGACGCGGCGGGTCAATTCCAAACCATCCAGGTGGGGCAGGCCCCAGTCGGTGACGATCAAGTCCGCCTCCCCGCCTTGGTCCAAAAAATTCAGGGCCTCCAGCCCGTCGCCCGCTTCCGCGACCTGATGCCCCCAATTGCGGAAATGGGTGGTCAACACCAGCCGGGTGACCTCTTGGTCTTCGACAATGAGTATTTTCATGGGCAAACCTCCGGGCCGGTCCCGTTTTCAGCGGCCAGATATTCGGCCATGGCCGCCAGGAGGAGATCCAGCTCGACTTCCAGTCTTCTGGCCAGCTCCGCCGTTTCGTTTTGGTCTCGCCCCCAATCCACCGTGGGAGCCTTCCGGGCTAAAAACGCCGCGGTTTCAAAAGCGCCGGTGCGGGTGTAATGGGATGTGATGCCTTTCAAGGCGTGGGCCCCGGCGCCCAGCGCGGCGGCGTCCTGGTTCTCGACGGCGGCGATGATGCCGGCCATCAGGTTCGGGGCGTCACGCCGATAGATCTCCAGGCTCTGCCTGACCAGGCCGAGGTTCCCGCCCAAAGCCGAGGACACGATTTTAAAATCAATGGCCGAATCGCGCCCGGCCGACATCGGCGCCGGGCCGGCCGCGGCGTTCTCCGAACCGGGGACGGCCGCCGGCCGGTCGGCCTTTATTTGAAAACGGTCGACCATTTCCCGAATCACCCGGGAAACGGCGGTCAAAGTTATGGGCTTGGTCAAATACCCATCCAGGCCTCCGGCCAGGTATTTTTCCCGGTCGCCTTTCAAGGCGTGGGCGGTCATGCCCACAATGGGGATGTGGGTCTGGCCGCTTTCCCGCTCCCGAGTCCGGATCAACTCCACAGCGGTCATACCGTCCATGACCGGCATCTGGATATCCATGAAAATAAGGTCGAACGAGCGCCGCCTGGCCAGTTCCACCGCCTGCGCGCCGTTGACGGCCATGGTGGTCCGGCAGCCCAGTTCACTCAGGAGGCCCTTGGCCACCATGCGGTTCATTTCCATGTCCTCCACCAGAAGAACCGACAGGCTGGCGGCCGGACGGTTCTTTTCCGCCTCGCCCCTCTGAGCGGCCCCGCTGAAGCCAGGCGACCCCGCATCGCCTTTCAGGGCGGCGGTCATGGTCCTCATCAGGTCGGCCCCCCGAATGGGCTTCAGGCAATTGAAAAAGCGGTCGCCGGGATCGGTCGGCCGCAGCGGGTCGCCGCAGGCCATCATGATCATCGGCAAAGCGGCCAAGCCCGGATCTTGACGCATAGCCCGCCACAGGTCAAGGCCGTTTTTCCCCGGGAAATGGTAATCGGACAGCACCACCTCAAACGGGTGCTCCGAAGCGGCCTCGGCCTGTAG
>JAVBTP010000174.1:0-5291 GCA_031556115.1 Candidatus Adiutricaceae bacterium | reverse complement strand
CCCGGCCCGCCGCCTCCTGGATGTCGGCAGCGGGCCGGGCGGCTTTGTCCGCCTGGCCGACGAGGCTGGCTGGAAAACCACCGCCTTGGAACTGAACGCCGAAAGCTCCGAGAGGTTGGCCGCCGACGGCTTTCAGGTCATTGTCAAGCAGTTGGAAATGAGCGACCTGCCCTCGGGAGGCTTTGACCTCATCTGTTTCTGGGAGGTTCTGGAACACCTGGCCGATCCGAAGGTGGTCCTGGCCGAGGCCCGGCGCCTCCTGGCCCCCGGCGGCCTGATCCTGATTCTGGTGCCCAATGTCCAGTCCCTGGTGACCCGGTTGCTCCATGAAAAGAGCAATACGTTTGGCGGGCATTCCCACCTCAACCACTTCAGCCCGATGTCCCTGCGAACCCTTTCGAAAAGCGTGGGCCTGCGGCCGGTGGAAATGGAGACGGTCATCACCGAACTGGGGACCATCAACAACCATCTGGCTTTTGAAGATCCCTACCACGGCGAGGCCGGATCTTTTTGGGAAGCCCTGACCCCCGAACTGATCCACCAAAATCTCTGGGGCAGCCGCCTGTTGGCCCTGGCCGGCAAAGCCTGATCAGGGGAGGCGAACAGTGGACTTTTTAGGCGTCATTCCGGCTCGCGGGGGCTCCAAAGGGGTGCCCCGTAAAAATATCAAGCCCATCCACGGCCATCCCCTCATCGCCTGGACCATCCGGGCCGCCTTGGATTCAAAACTTCTGGACCATCTGGTGGTCTCCACCGAGGATCCGGAGATCGCCGAGACCAGCCGGGCCTATGGCGCGGAAGTGCTGAACCGCCCCCCGGAACTGGCGGCCGACGAGACCATCAGCCGCGACGTCATCGCCCACGCTCTCGGCGCCACCGGCGCCCGCCACGCGGTGCTCTTGCAGGCCACGTCGCCGGTCCGCTCGCCGGGCCTGGTGGACCGGGTGATCACCGCGTTCCAAAACGGCCGGTGGGACTCCATGGCCACCGGTTTTTCCTCCGCCCTGTATCCGCCCCACGGCGTCGTACACCGCCGCCTGGACATTGAACACGTCTTCGTCAACGACGGCAGCGTCATTGTCAGCACCAGGGAAACGGTGCTGGCCAGGAGCCTTTTCGGCCGCCGGGCCGGGACCATGATCACCACCCGGGAAGAAAACGTGGATATCGACGAGGAATTCGACTTCTGGCTGGCGGAAAAGGTGCTGGAACGGGTGACCGGGCAAGGCTGGGACATCACCCCCAAGCGGGTCGCGCGATGACGAGGGGGGGCGGCGCCTGGCCGGCCCGTCTGGCCGGCCTGTGGCTGGCGGTCTGGGGGGCGCCCGAGGCGGCCTGGGGGGAATCCATGGCCGAGGCCTTTTTGCGGTTGCCTGACGAGGAATGCGGCGGCTATACCCCCGCTGAACGGGAAATGATGCTCAATACGGCCATCGAGGCCCCCGGCGCGGCCGGCCAAAGCTCCGTGCCCGATGTCAACCACCCTTGGGTACGGATCTTTTCGTCCAATTATCTCATACTGCACCGGCCCGGGGGAAGCGATATCGCCTACAAGATGTTCAACGGTTCCGGCTTTCAATTGCTGACCGTCTGCCGGGGCCGGCTCCGCACCGCGCCGGCCGACCCCGCCTGCCGCTTCGATCTCTGTCTGTATCGCCTGGATCAGGCCGGGCTGACCCGGGCGGAGCAGAAAGACTACCTGCCCTCGGTCAGTATTCTGGATTTCATCACCGCCGACACCCTGAACGATCCCCAGGCGGTGCAGGATATCGCCGCCCGGGGGCCGACCTATGGCCAATGCCTGACCTGCAACGCCAGTATCACCGATCAACTGGCTCTGGACGTCATCACCGTCACCACCGTCAACGCCGCCGCCTGCGATGGCTTTTTGCCGCCCTTCGGCCTCCTCCCTTTAACCTGGAACGGTTTGAGTTTTTCCAAACCCTATGACCGGGCCGCCCCCGAAGAAGGCGTCGTCGATTGAGCGCGGCCAGCCACATACCCTCCCTTCCCACGGATCTTGCCGCCCAAGATTTTTGGGCCGAAGCCGAGGCTTTGGGGCGGGCTCTGGTGAATCAGCTGGAATACCTTGAGGCCCTGGGCGTGACCGAGTGGCCCCGCTCCCTCCTCCCGCCGCCGCCTCCTCCGACTCCGGCCCTCCCGCCGCCGCCGCGCCCCACCCGACCCGCGGCCGTTTCCGGCCGGAGGCCGGCCGCGCCCGATCCCGCTCCATTTCCACGGGATGGGGGCGACCTGCCTGCCTGGCGTCTCCAACTGGCGGCCTGCCAAGCCTGCACCCTGGCTCAAGGCGGCGGAGAAGCGCCGGCCGCCGGGCGCGGGGCGGAAAAACCCCTTTTGGTGGTCGTGGGCCCGGACCCTTCGATCCACGGCGGGGCCACGGGCGAATTGCTGATCAATATGGTGGAAAAGGGCTTGTCGCTCACCCCCGATGAATATTACCTCACCGCTCTGGTCAAATGCCGGCCGCCGGAAGGAACGGAGCCATCTCCGGAAGCGGTCGCGGCCTGCCGGCCGATTCTCCAGCGGGCATTATAGCACCAGGGGCCGCCCAAAGTCCTGGCTCTGGGGGAACTGACCGGGCGTCACCTCAGCGGACGGCTGACGGAGCCCCTGGGGCTTTTACGGCCGCGAAGCCATCGCCTGGAAGGTTTGCCCGGTGCCTGGCTGCGGGTCACCTATGACTTGGACCATCTGGCCGGGTCCGTGGCTCTCAAAAGGGAGGCCTGGAAGGATTTACAAAAAATCCGCCTCGGCCTTGAAAAATTACCCAAATTACCCAAGTAATCCCCGCCCGCCAACCCCGACCGGGCGCGAAGGCCTCAGGTGGTCGACGGGTCGCATAAGGTTTTCATGAAAAGAAGCATATTCATCGCCATTCCCATTTTTTCCCTGATGTTCATTATCGGCTGCCTCGGCGACGACCCCGAAACCGATCAGCCGGCCCAAGTGGTCACGTCCATACAGGCCAGCCTGAAAGAGGAACCCAAGCCCGCGCCCAAAGCGGAAAGTAAAGTCGACCGCAAATCGGAAATTGAAAAATGGAACAGCTATGTCGATCTCGGCAATGACCTTGAAACCGATTATTTCCAAGTGATCAACAGCTATTTTGACGCCTTCGGCAACGGCCCCGACTATAAACCCACCGACCAGACCGCCAAGATTGACGCTTTCACCAATTCCCTGACCTCGCCCGAACAGTTGTCCAAGACCGTCGAGCAAGCCCTGCTGATGTCGGCCCGAGAGCCGCAAAATGAGCTGGACCAGGCCGTCGGGGAATTGGCCGGCCATTTCAAAACCCTCTGGCAAGCCCTGATCCGGTCCCGCGAGTACCATGCGGCCGGCACACACCCGCCGGCCACCGGGGAGGGTCAGGAGGTCGGCTCTGGTTTCGGGCCTGACAGCGCGCAAATCCTGCACACGCAAATTTACGAATCCTACCAGGGTCTGAACGCCACGTACAGCCGCTTCCGTGACACCCTGAACAAGGCCGACGCCGAAAGGCGAAAAAAAGATATTCAGGAGATGGGCGGCCAGGGCTTGGTGATTCGGCCGGCCATGCTGAAACTGATCGACCACGTCCAGGCCCTGCAGGATCTCTTAAGCAGCCGGAGCATTACCTCGGAAACCCTGCCCAACTTGAATATCGATGACTTCACGCCTCTATTCAATGAATTCATGAAAAGCGCCGAGGAATTTGAAAAGACCCTTGGCGACCGGCGGCAGCCAGCCAGAGAAAAGCTGAAGGAAACCGCCCTGGTGAGTTTCAATCAACAGCTGATGGTGGTTCGAGCTTCCGCCACCAGCCTTTTGGCCCGTCACCAACTGAAAACCAAGGCCGAGCCCTTTCCCGAGGAAACGCCCGGCACCCCGGAACATTTCGGGCGGGCCGCGGGCGACCTGGTTGACCGGTACAACGCGGCCATAGAGTAAATAAAAGCGCGGATGGCCTGACAGCCCGCGGCTCTTAAAGTTACAGGGCCCTGGAAAATTGCGATACCCGTTGATTTTCAAGGGCATTCAATTTCCGCCTCCTTTTTCGGCCGGGCCAGGGCACCAGATTCTTTTTTATCTTTCAGTTTACAACGGGAAAATCTTTTTTACCCAACAATTGGCCAATAGCGCGAAGACGCGTTTTTTTATCAATAAAATAACGTCATTAATGAATATTTTCGGCGCTTTCGACCATATATTTTTCCGCTTGCTATTTTCCAGAAATCCTGCTAGTCTACTTCAGCGTAAAGGATTTCTTTGGCGTCACAAAGTTTTCATGTTAATTAAGACGCCAAGACACAAAAGTTCACCAAATTGTTTTCTTTTCCCGATTAGGTAGACATCTTTTGTTCACTTCCCAACTTCTTTTAGGCGATTTCATCACGAAGTATCCCTTTACAGTAGTAGTGATTTCTCGATCTGGCTGTGGACGCCGGCCCAGAGAGCTTTTTACGCTCCCCGCCTTCGGGCGAGTCGCAGGTGCGGCGGGGACGTTTGGTCAGCCGGCGGCGCATAACGGACGGTTCGATTGTTAATTCGGTTTTTTCGGCCCTGGACCGGAATCTAGAAACCCGAGCCGCCCGGCCGGGTAATATCGCGCGACGGAGATGTATCTCATGGTGAAAACGATTTATGTCGGAAATCTGCCCTTCAGTTCCACTTCAACCGATGTTGGCGACATGTTTGCCCCGTACGGCACTGTCCACTCGGTTAACTTGATCAACGACCGGGAAACCGGCCGTCCTCGGGGCTTCGGCTTCGTGGAAATGGATGACGACCACGCTCTGACCGCCATTGAGGCCTTAAACGGCATGGAGATGGGTGGGCGCAGCCTGCGCATTAACGAAGCCCGCGGCCGCGAGGACCGCGGTGGTGACCGCGATCGCGGCGATCGTGGTGATCGTCGTCCTCGCCGTAACGAATATTAAGAGAGTCTGGCTCTTGCACCCCCCGGCTCCGGCTTTTGCCTGACCAGGGTCTTTCATCACTGAACATCCGGGCATGACCGAAAAAGCAAGGAAACCCAGCGTAAGCTGGGTTTCCTGTTTTCGGCATGGCGGGCGCCAGATGGTTTGACGAACGGGAATGGTCGTTTCCCGAAACAAGGAAGGCCCGTCTGAGGTTAATCAGACGGGCCTTGTAATTAATCGGCGGCGACCTACTCTCCCACCCTCCTGAAGGGCAGTACCATCGGCTCTGTGGGTCTTAACTTCCGTGTTCGGAATGGGAACGGGTGATCCCCCACGACATAGCCACCGAGTTCGTAGGACGGACAGCCT
>JAVBTP010000303.1:0-2510 GCA_031556115.1 Candidatus Adiutricaceae bacterium | reverse complement strand
GCCGGCCGCCTTGAGCTTGGCCAAAAACCATTCCCTGGCCCGCAGTTCGGCCGGATCGAAGGCCCGGCGGCAGACCCCCTGATTTTCCAGGCGGCCGATTTGGGACAGTTCGCCGATGTCGGCCAGAAGTCTTTGAATATTAATCCGTGGCCCGTTCATGACTTGGCGCTCCGGCGGGCCTTCAACGCCCCCATGAAGGTCATGATGAGCGAGGCCGCGGTCATCTGGGTCACGCCGGCCGGGTCATGGCAGGGGGCCACTTCCATGATGTCCAGCCCCCGGGTCTTGGGATGCTGGCCGATCTGCCACACCGCTTCCAAGGCCTGGTAGACGCTCAGGCCGCCCGGGTTGGGGGCGCAGGTGCCGGGCATGGCGCTGGCTTCCAGGCCGTCAGCGTCGATGCTCAGGAAAATGGCCTCGGTGCCGTCACTGGCTTTGGCCAGGGCTTCGGCCAACACATCGTCGATGCCCCGACGGTGCACCTGGCGGGCCGGGATGACGGTGGCGCCTTTTTCCCGGCAGTAGTTCATGTATTTGGCCGAGTTGAGCCAGCCGTTGATGCCGACTTCCACAAAATTCCTGCCCAGCAGGGGTTTTTCCGGTTCCTCCATCAAGCGGCGGAAAGGGGTCCCGGAAGACATTTCCCCGTGGTGCTGAGAGATCCGCACGTCCAGATGGCCGTCGATCATGATCACCCCCACCTGGCCGCCGATGCTGTTCATCAGACCCTTGATGTCGGGATAGCTGAAGGAGTGGTCCCCGCCGATGATGACCACGTTGGTCCCGGTGGCGAACACTTCGGTGCTGACGGCCTCCACCATTTTGTGGGCGCCGGTGATTTCCGTCTGGGGCACATCCACGTTACCGAGGTCGGTGATCACGAAGTCCTGGGAAAGATCCACATCGTAGCTGGGGTTATAGGCGTTCTGGAAGACCAGGGACGAGCGGACCCCTTCGGGGCCGAAGCGGCAGCCCCGGCGGCCCATGACGCCGGTATCGGAGGGAACGCCCAAGATGGCCACATCGGCCGTGTCGATCTGGCGGCGGTCCTTCATCAAGCCGCTGATGGGCACGTCATATTCGTCCGGAACCCAGTTGCTCGGTTTGGGAACGTCCAACAAATACTTTTCCACTTCCGCTGAGAACTTCATGACTGATCTTCCTTTCTCTGAAGAAACGGTCGGGCTTTTCCGACTCGCTTAAATCGCCGGCAACCGGTAAAAGCGTTGTCCGGCCTTGAGGCCCCGAGCTTTCGAACCCGGTCGAAAGCCCGGGGTATACTGTTGGCTGATCTAATCTTTGAGAACCTCACGCCCGGCCAAACGGCCAAAGACCAGGGCCTCGGTAACGGCGTTGTTGCCCAGGCGGGAGCGGCCGTGCGCCCCGCCCACGGCCTCGCCGGCCGCGAAAAGGCCAGGGATGGGCGCCAGGGTGGCGGCGGAGAGCACCCGGGTCCGGGCGTCGATCTTGACCCCGCCCTGGCAGAAGTGGGCCTTGGCCGTCATACGCAGCGCGTAAAAGGGCGGGCCGCTCACCAAAAAGCCGCCCCCCACCGTGAGGTCGCGGCCGAAATCGGGGTCGCGCCCGTCGGCGATAAAGCGATTGAAGCGCTCCAGTTCCCCGGCCAAGGGGGCCGGGGGCAGGCCGTGGTGGGCGGCCAACTCGGCCAGGGATTCAAAGCGTCGGGCCACCCCGGTTTTCAGGGGGCGGGCCAGAATCTCCGGATCGGCCAGCCGCTCGGGCAGGTCCCGGCCGGCCAGTAAAATGCCGTAACGCGGGCGCCCCTCATGATCCTTGAGGCTGAAAAGGGCCTCGGCCCGGCGGGCCCGGTCGGCGCACTCGTCCATGAAGCGGCGTCCCGTGGCCGGATCGACGGCCAGACCGTATTGCTGGAGATAGATGGCCAGACCCGGCGCCCGGCCATAGCCTTTTTCATCAGGGCTGCACCAGGGGCCGTATTGCAGATACGGGAGGTGCACCGCCGCGGCCCCGGCCCGCAGCATCATCAATAAGGGGCCGGCCGTGGCCCCGGGCTGATTGGTGCTTTCGAAACCGTGCGCCGGCCGG
The DNA here is from genome assembly GCA_031556115.1 of Candidatus Adiutricaceae bacterium. Lineage (GTDB taxonomy): Bacteria > Desulfobacterota > Desulfarculia > Adiutricales > Adiutricaceae > Adiutrix. Next base: position 443 of record JAVBTP010000303.1, on the reverse strand, counting down.
CGCGGATCGAGGCACGTCCACAGGCGGCGGTCGCGGCCGAAACCGCCGCTGGCCATGACGACTCCCCGCCCGGCCAGATAAACCCGGCTGTGGCCGCTGGAACAGTCCTCGTCATTATGGTCGCTGTGGTGGTTGAAGGTGAAATGTTCCCGCACCCGCAGCCCGTAAACGCGGCCCGACTCGTCCAGGAGCAGTTCGTCAGCCCGGTGCCGGGGCCGAATGACCACACCGGCTTTGAGACAGCGTCGGTGCAGGGGCCGGTATACCCCCGCCCCGCCTTTGACCGGGATGAGGGAGCGCGGCCGGGAGTGGCCGCCGTCATAGCCCATCCGTTCGCTGAACTCCACCCCCAGTTCGGTCAGGTAGGTTTCCAGACCGCCGGCCCCGTGGGCCAATATTCGGGCCAGTTCGGGGTCGTTCCGTCCACCGCCGGCTTTGAGCAT
>JAVBTP010000151.1:0-4328 GCA_031556115.1 Candidatus Adiutricaceae bacterium | reverse complement strand
CCCGGCCGGGGCCGCTGAAAAAACGGACCACAAAACCAGAAAGACGATGAACAGGGGCTTGGGCAATTCTTTCTCCCAACCTTTGGGAAAAATTGAAAAAACGCGGGCGGTTTTTCCTTGTTTCTGAGAAAAGCAATCTTCGTGCCGCCACCGGCGTCAAAAGCCCGTCCCCCTCCTGGCCGTCTCTCACATATAAAAAATGGAGGGCCCCAGAGCCCCCAGGGCCCACAGCAGGATGCTGTAAATGTAAAAGCCGAATAAAAAGACCAGGCCGCCCATGAGGCAGAAGGCCGGTTCCCCCTCCAGCCGGGCATAGGTGTTTTCCAGGGCCCGCCGCCACGAGCCGCGCCAGGGGGAGACGAGAATGAAGGCGGCGGTGCACAGGGGGGCCAGAATGGTGAAGATGGGGCCCTCCCGGAGGAACCGGTGGGCTTTGAAGTAGCCGAAATAATAGATGACGCTGAAGAAAACGACAATGGCCAAAAAATAGCCGAGGTGCCAGACCACCAGGCGTCGTATCTCCCGTTCCTGCTGTTGGCTGAGGTCGAATAGTTTCATGCGGCTTTACTCAAAGGGGCGGTTTGGCTACAATGGCCCCTGATGAAAGATCGTGACGGCCCGGGCGGTTGCATCATATCACCCGCCCAGGGCCGGTGCCCGATTCCTCAGTATAACTCTCCCCCGCCGAGAAGACAAGGCGGCGCCCTGAACCGGAGCATTCCATGAAAAGCCATCGCCAGGAACTGTGGTTTCAAACCGGCTCCCGCCGGGCCTATGTCAACATCACCCCCCGGGTGGAAGCCGAACTGGCGGCCTCGGGCATCCAGGAAGGCCTGGCCCTGGTCAACGCCATGCACATCACCGCCTCGGTCTTCATCAACGACGACGAGGCCGGGCTCCACCGCGACTTCGAGCGCTGGCTGGAGAGGCTGGCCCCGGAGCGTCCCCACGATCAATACGCCCATAACGGCTATGAAGACAACGCCGACGCCCACCTCAAACGCCAGGTTATGGGCCGCGAGGTGGTGGTGGCCGTGACCGGGGGTCGGCTGGACCTCGGTCCCTGGGAGCAAATTTTTTATGGGGAATTCGACGGCCGGCGCCGCAAAAGGGTTTTGGTCAAGATTATCGGTGAATGAGGCCGGGGGACGGCACCGGGAAGTTACCTCAAGGCGGGCCGGGACAAAATGTGGAACGAAAAAGTTCAAAAAACAAGACAAGCGTGAACGAATTTTTGTACCTTAGGGCCAATCAAACGGACAAATTTTTGAACCAAATGAATCTTCAGCCCAGACCTTGAAAAAATAAATCTTTTAAAATCAATGTTATAGCAAATATTTTTTTCTTTTCAAATCCTGGCACAAGCCTTGCTTTATCATATGGCAACGGTCATGCCCAAGACCATAGCTAAAACTCCGAAATCATTCTCCTTGTTGTTGTTGAAACCGAGACTCCGCCTAAGTCTCGTTTTCTTTTTTTGTTCAAATTCCCGGCCCAAAGCGGTTTCAGCCCGGTTTTGCGCCTTGGTTTCGCTTTCCATGGGACCTGGCACTAGATACGGTATCGTTTCATCTGAACTTTCATGGATGTTGTGGACGATATATCGGCCGCCGGCTGCGGGGTTCCGCTTCTCCAGGTCCGGAGAGTGAGACGGAGGCGACCAATAAATAGGTCCGCACCCGGGACATACAAATTTTTGAATTGCGTCGGCTCAGGCGGCAAAAGCTCGCGATTATTTTTTATCAACAAATACGCCATATTAAATGAAGCACTCTTTTCTGTTTTGCCTTGGCCTCGATATTGCATATTGTGACGGCGTGGTTATGCCAAAAGCCACAAACTCCCAAACAAACATTCTCCTTGTTGTGAAAATCGGGGCCTGGTTCAGGCCCCGATTTTTTTGGTGCGCCCCACCCCGCGGGCTGAGGCCCGGCCAGAGCCGGGCCCGGCCAGAGCCGTCAGTCCTCGTCCGTCCGGCTGGGCGGTGGTGTATTTGCCGCTCTGGCTCTGGATGTAGGCCCCGGGGCCGGGCCCCAGAAAGCTGGCGAAAATGCCGCCGGGGATGGTGAAAAACCGCCGCCTTGGGGGTGAGCCGGGGGACGGCCTATCGCCAGTTGAAGCGGTTCGGCCTCAAGCGGCCGGGCTGTTTGTAAGTCGGGGCCACCCCCGCTTCTCAGCCCCTCTTCGGCCGGAAAATCACGTGTTCCAGAATGACCGCCGCCACCAGGCCCACGATAAAGCCATTGGCCGCCAGGGGCCGGATCAGGGCGGGAAAGTCGCTCCACACCGCGGGCGGGGCAAAGGACACCAATAGGCCCGTCAAAACCGGCAGCCCCACGATCAGCCCCCCCGCGAAATCGGCCACCCCCTTTTCCGCCAGCAGAAGCGTCAGGCCGCTGGCCAGTTGGCCGGCCATCAGATAGAGCATCAAGGCTCCCATGACCGCTTCGGGAATGTGGGTGAACACCAAAATGACCCCTGGGAAAAAGGCGCAGCAAAAAAGCCCGAGCCCGGCCGGAATGAGGGTGTAGCGCGAGGCGCAGCCCGTGCCGGCGATGACGCCGGCGCTGAGGGAATAGCTCACCGGGCCGATGACGCCCATGGCTCCCGAAACCAGGTTGGCCAGACCTTGGGCCACCATGCCCCGCTTGACCCGCCGCTCCGGCTCGCCGGCCGCCAGCATCCGGCCGATGGATTCGATGGAGCCCAATTCGTTGATGGCCAAGGCCAGAAAACAGAAGAGAAAAGCCACGACCGGCCCGGCCTGAAAATCGAAACGCTCGATAAACAGGGAGCTCCGGGCCGCGGGGATCGGTTCCAGCGGCCCGGGTGAGCCCAGAAGCAGGAAATAGGCCCCCGTCCCGCCAGCCAGGCCGAGGAGCACGGTGAGGGATTTCCACACCCCTGGCAGCCGCTGGTTGATCATGATCAGGGTGAGAACCGTGACGGCCGCGAAAACCAGGTGGCCGGCCGGGCGCTGGCCGGTGGCCAGAATCAGCTTGAGGATGGTGGGGCCCAGGGTCAGGGCGATGAGCACCAGCACCACGCCCACCAGACGGGACGTGAAGAAAAACCGCAGCCGGGTCAAGAGGCCGGTGGCCCCGGCCACAGCCAGGACCCCGCCGCCCACCGCCACGGCCGTGTAGACCGCCGACGCCTCGGTGGCCATGGAGGCCGTGAGCCCCACCAGAAGAATGGCCGCCGGCCCCACCACCAGGGGCAGCCGGTGCCCGAAAAGCGCCTGGCCCGCCATGGCCAGGCCGATGAGGCCATACATCTTCTGGAGGTACAGGGTCAGTTCCCCCAACTCCGAATGGTGCAGCCGCCCGGCCACCAGCCCCATAATGACGATGGCCGGCAGGGAAACCGCCCACCATTGCAGCCCATACAACAGCATAGGTCCCGGCCCGGGCCGGTCGTTTACGCCGTATTTCATCCGCGCCCCTCTCGTTTCCCAAGGTGGGTTTATATTGCGCCATCCCCGCCGCCGCTGTCAAGCGAGCTGAAAAAGCTTGACACAAAATATATGTAGATACATATTTTAGGGGAAGGCCATGTCCGACGCCAAGCCAGGCCGATTCAACACTCCCTGTATGTACTCACCGGCGAAAAGCCGACCGGGCGGCGGGCCAGTTTTATGACCGCCACTTTCGGCCAGTGAGCTTGCGGGGCACCCAGCATGGCCTGATGGCGGCCATCGACCGGCTCCAGGGCGCCGGTCTGGGGGAGTTGAGCGAGGTGCTGGATCTGGAGCACTCCACGGCCACGCGCTTTTTCTTTCTGAAGAACGAGAAAAGACCGATTTTTCAGAAAAGAAGCGGGCGGTCGTCAGGCCGCCAGACGTTGATTTTCAAGGAGGTCATAATGAACATCAAACAGACGCACTCCATGGTCTTCAGCCCCTGCGGCGGAACCCTGAAGGTGGCCCGGGCCGTGATCCGGGGCCTGCCGGCGGAGGGGCCGATCCACGACGTGACCCGGCCCGCCGGCCGGGCGCCCATGAGTTTCGGGCCGGAGGACCTGGTCATCTTCAGCTTTCCCGTTTTCGCCGGCCGGGTTCCGGGCGTGTCGGAAGCTGTTTTCCAAAACCTGAGCGGGCACCGGACGCCGGCCGTTTTAGTGGCGGTTTATGGTAATCGGGAATTCGAAGGCGCGCTTCTGGACCTCGACGCCCTGGCCAGGACCAGGGGCTTTCGGCCGGTGGCCGCGGCCGCGGCCGTGGCCGAGCACTCCATGAATCCGGAAGTGGCCGCCGGCCGGCCCGACCCGGCCGATCAGGCCGCCCTGGCCGACTTCGGCCGGCAGGTCCACCAGCGGCTCACCGCCCA
>JAVBTP010000299.1:0-10398 GCA_031556115.1 Candidatus Adiutricaceae bacterium | reverse complement strand
GAAGAGCCGGGCGTATTTGGCCAAAAAATGATTGACCAGAGGGGGGAGATCATCCAGCCGGTCCCGCAGCGGGGGCAGTTCCAAGGGAATGACGTTCAGCCGGTAGTAGAGGTCTTCGCGAAACATGTTCTGTTCGATGCTTTTGACCAGGTCGGCGTTGGTGGCGGCGATGACCCGCACGTCGATATCCAGGAGCGTATTGGAGCCCAGGCGGGTCAGCTGCCGCTCCTGGAGGACCCTCAACAGCTTGACCTGGAGATACAAAGGCAGCGTCCCGATTTCATCCAGAAAAATGACTCCGTGGTTGGCCAGTTCGAACTTGCCGATGCGGCCCTTGGGGTTGGCGCCGGAAAAGGCCCCCCGGGCGTAGCCGAAGAGCTCGCTCTCCAGCAGCGTTTCGGGAATGGCCCCGCAGTTGAGGCCGATGAAAGGCTTGTCGCGGCGGTCGCTCTCGGCGTGGATGGCCCTGGCCACCAGTTCCTTCCCGGTGCCGCTTTCGCCGGTTATCAGGACCGTGGAGGTGGAGCCGGCCACCTGCCTGATCTGGCTTTTCAGAAGTTTCATCCGCCCGGAGGTGCCCACCAGCGTGTCCAGCCCCGGACCGGCGCCGGTTTCGACGGTCAGGCCCGAAAGCTGGTCTTTGAAACGGGCCAGGGTATTGAAGACCATGATGGAGGAAAAATCAGGGTCCAGCGCCCCCAGGAGATGGCGCCGGCCCATCACCAGGGATCGGCGGCCGCCGGCGGTGATGACGAACTCGTCGAATTCGGAAAAATGCTCACCCGTGGTCTGGGCCGTGAGATCCCCGGCCGCGTCGCCGTCGGCCAGACTCAATTCAGACCGGGCCCGGGAGTTGATATGGGCCGGGCGCCCTAAATTGTCAAAGACGATGATGCCCCGGTCGTTCATGTCCAGCACCTGGATCATGACTTCATTGAACTGGCGGGCTTTGTTGAGCCGCACCCGGTCCCCCAGGCGGGAGCCGATGAGGGCCGCGATCTGTTCAACGAAATAGGTGTACGTGTCGTAGTGGGCCAGGACCCGGGCCCGGTCCTCGTCGGTAAAGCAGACCAGGCCCAAGACGCCCAAAGTCTGCCCCTCGCACTTGATGGGGGCGCCGAAAGTCAGTTTTTCCCGGCAGTTCCCCTGGTTGGGGCAATGGCCGCAGATGGGGCCGGCGCCCGAATCGGTCAAAAAAACCGGCTCTCCGCCCGCCAGGACGTGGCGGTATATCTGTCCGGCCGCGGCGAGGCTCTGGCCCACGGCCTCGGCGTAGACGCCGGTGCCGGCGATCCGTTTCAGATCCCGATCGACCACCTCCACGTCAATGCCCGTGACCCGGGCCACCACGGAAACGCAACGGGTTATGTAAGAAGCGATGGAAGAGAGCATGATACCTCACCGCCCGTAAAAAAGCCGGCCGCTCGAATGTGCTTTTCCGTAAACTATACCAAAACGGCGACTAAAGCAAGAGCGGGTTTGGGCCATAACGAGAACCGCGGCGGGCGGGGCCTCGCCTCCGGCAAAGAAATAATCGTTGTCCCAAATTACACTATATAATTATTTTGTTATAAAATAAATTTTTGATTTTTGTAATTCCGGGCCGCCCGGGAGCACCGGGCCCGGGAGCACCGGGCCCGTGGTGTCGGGTTCGCCTGGGGGCGCGCCGCTCCAGCCCCTTCCCAATGCCCCGCACACCCCGGGGATAGCCAGAGGAGACAATTTACGGCAACACTTTCAGTTGGCCAGGAGGCGGCCAACGGCCTATGGAAATATATTTATAATTAAACGGAATCATTTTTCTGGAAAATTTTATTTCCCCCCTGGCTTTGTGTTAAAATACAACAGTTAATCGTCTGTTCTTATAGAAAAATTGTTTTCTAACCGTCACCGACTCAGAAAAGCCCCAAAACAGTTTACAGCCCGGGAGGTGACAATATAAAACTAGTCACAACCATCAAATCTCCGAAGAGATGCGGGGAAAAATTGAAGTCACAAGGGCCTTCAGGAAAGGAAAATCTAAACATGTTGTCAAAAATAGGTGTCGGAGCCCAATTAATCATCGCCTTTATCTTGCTCTCAATTCTCTCCGTCGGCATCCTGCTGTTCACCAGCACAAAAATGGTCTCGGAAAACAGCCGCGATGAAGCGTTCACTTTATTGAGCGAAATATCAGCCAACTACGGCGGCGAAGTCAGTTCCACCTTCAATTATGGCCTGGGCATCGCCCATGACGCCCTGGCCGTGCTCCAGACCATGCGCCGGCTGGCGGCAAACGCCGGCCAGCCGCCCAGCCGGGAAGAAGCGGTGGAATATCTCAAGGCCATCATGGACGAGAACAAAGCCTTCCTGGTCACCATCTGGACTGGCTGGGAACCCGACGCCTTTGACGGACGTGACCAGGATTTTAAAAACGCGCCCAACCACGACGCCACCGGGCGCTTCATCCCCCTGGTCACCGTCGACGGACAAGCGGAGCCCCTGACCGGCTACGACCAGCCGGGCGCCGGCGATTATTACCTTCTGGCCCTGAAAAGCGGCCGGGAGCATATCACCGAGCCGTATGAATACGAGACCGGCGGCCGCAAGATCCTGATGGTTTCCATGGCCGTTCCGGTCATGGAGAACGGCCGGGCGGTGGGGGTCGTGGGGGTCGACATGGGGCTGGACCGCATTTCCGCCATGATGGCCGCGATCAAGCCCATGGGCGTCGGCCGGGCCATGCTGATCAGCCCCGGCGGCATGCTGGCCGGGCACACCGACTCGTCGCTGGCCGGGCAGAGCTTCCAAAGCGTACCCCTGGGGCAGGCGGCGGGGGAAAAAATTCTCAAAGCCCAGGCCGACAACCGGCGGCTGGTGGAGGAGGCTCCCGGCGGGTGGCCTGGCGGCACTGACGCCTGCTCCGCCGTGGTGCCCTTCACCCCCGGCCAAACCAGCGCGCACTGGGCTTTCGTGACTTCGGTCCCCAAGGAAAAGGTGTTGGAAAAAACGGCTGAAATTACCGTCCAAGGCCTCAAGATGGGGGGCCTGGTCCTGGTTCTGGCGATCGTCTTCGGCCTGGTGGCCGTCAAGTTCGTGGTCGGCGGCCTGACCCGCCGCATCTTGAACGTGGTGGTGCGGTTGGAGGAACAATTGAGCCGCCTCCATCACAACGCCAGCGCGATAACTTCTTCCAGCCAGCATATCGCCGAAGGCGCCCAGAGCCAGGCCGCCGCTCTGGAGGAAACCTCGGCCGCCATCGAGGAGACCGCCTCCATGACCAAACGGACGGCCGACAACGCCACCGAAACGAATAACGTGACCCGGAAGACCTCGGCCATGGTGGAAGGCGGCTCCCAGGCGGTGGGCGACATGGGCCGGGCCATGGAGGACATCAACCAGTCCTCCACTAAAATCAGCGGCATCCTGAAGACCATCGAGGATATCGCCTTCCAGACCAACCTCCTGGCTTTGAACGCGGCCGTCGAGGCGGCCCGGGCCGGCGAAGCCGGGGCCGGTTTCGCCGTGGTGGCCGAGGAGGTGCGCAACTTGGCCATGAGGTCGGCCGAAGCCGCCAATTCCACCGCGGAGCTCATTGAAAGCACGATTAAAAATGTTCAGAACGGAACCCGGATCGCCCAGACCCTGACCGAAAATTTTACCAAGATTGAAGACGGGTCCATGGCGACCTCCAAGCTGATCAACGAAATCGCCGCCGCCACTCAGGAGCAGAGCCAGGGCTTGTCCCAGGTGAACCTGGCCATGGCCTCCATGGACAAAGTGACCCAGGATAATGCCGGGGCGGCCGGCGACCTGGCCCAGGCCACCGGGCAACTGACCCAGGACGCTGAACACCTCAACGATATTATTGAAGAGCTCTTGAAAACCATCGGCCGCCGGAGCCAGGCCCACCGGGAGCCGGCCAGGGCCGGCGCCCCAAACCGCCGCCAACTCCCGGGCTGAGGGCCGGAGCGCTTGTCAATGTATCGGAATTGGCGCGAAGCGGCGGATTTTGAGAGGTTCCCTGTGGTATACTCTGCCCATGGGACATGAAACAGGAATAAACCTCGGCCGTCTCAGCGGCCAAACCATTTTGGGCGTCAACCCGCCCGTTCTGGACTTCGCCTGGTTCGACCTCTGGGCCAAACCGGCGGGGCTGCTGAATATATTGGGCTTCCTGCGGGAGCGGGGGAACCGGGTCCACCTCCTGGATTGCCTGTATGAAGCCCGGACCAAGCCCCGATCCCACGGCCGCTGGCACGTCCGGCGGGAGGAAATTCCCCGGCCGGCGGTTTATGCGGACATCCCCCGCCGCTTTTATAGCGTCGGCCTCGGCCGGGAGGGGTTGCGGGCCCGGCTGGCGGACCGGCCGCCGCCCGACCTCATTCTGGTCACCTCCATCATGACCTATTGGTATTTGGGGGTTTTTGACACCATCGCTTTACTGAAAGAGCGCTTTCCCCAAACCCCCGTGGTTCTCGGCGGCCTCTATGCCGCCCTTTGCCCCGAACACGCGGCCACCGCCGGCGCCGATTACGTGGCGACCCAGGCCCCGCTTTTCCCCGCCCGGCCCGCGGTCACGCCTCTGGACCTCTATGACCGGCCGGACTACGGCCTGGTAACCACTTCCCACGGCTGCCCCAACCGCTGCGGGTATTGCGCCTCCCCGCTCCTGACCCCCCGATTCCAGCCCCGGCCGCTTACGGAAATTTTCACCGATCTCGACCACCAGTGCTCCCTGGGGTCGGTGCGCGACCTGGCCTTTTACGACGACGCCCTCCTGTGGGATGCGGAAAACCGCCTCTACCCTCTTTGTGAACACATACGGCAAAAATATCCCGATCTGCGCCTCCACACCCCCAACGGCCTGTCGGTGGCCCAAATCGATGAACGCTGCGCCGACACGCTCCGTCAGGCCGGCTTCAAAACCCTGCGGCTCAGCCTGGAGGGGATCGACCCCCACACCAGCGCCGCCGGCGGCCACAAGGCCGGCCAGGAGCGCTATGAACGGGCGGTGGCCAATCTGCGGGGGGCCGGGTATGCCGGGGACGATCTGGAGACCTATCTGCTGGTGGGCCTCCCCGGCCAGCGGCCGGACGATGTCGAGCGGGCCGTGGCCTACGTCAAATCGGTGGGGGCCCGGCCGAAACTCTGCGAATTCTCGCCCATCCCCGGCACCAGGCTGTTTTCGGAGGCCCTGAAAACCACTCCCCTGATCGCCACCGAGCCCCTGTGGCACAACAACACCGTCTATGCGGCCCACCTCTCCGGCCGCCTTTCGCCGGCCGAACTCCAGCGCCTGAAAGATCTCGGCCGACCCGAGCCGCGCCTGGTTTTTGACGCCCAAACCGCCAGCGCCGCTTCAGAACAACCTGAAGCGGCGGGAAGCGCCCCCCCCTGAATCAGCACTCGATATCAATAAAATCACGGCATTAAGTACGGCTAAAAGTTTCCTCCCATTTATTGGCCTCTGTTTTGCTTGCCATAAGGCTGACGTAAAACCGCCGCCCCTGGCCGGGCGGTGGAGAATAAAGAGGCCGCCTATGTTCATCGGACCCTATCCCTACCAAATCAACCACACCTACCTGGGCATGATGGCCCAGGAGGAGCGGATGAACCTGACCGCCAGCAATATGGCCAACGTCAACACCCCCGGCTATAAAAAGGACGTGCCCGTTTTCGAAGGGTATCTGGTCAAGCAGTCCAAAACCTATTTCGGCCAGGCCCCCTTTGAACTGACCGACCGCGACCTGGACATCGCCATCGACGGCCCCGGCTTCTTCCAGGTCGAGACGGCCGCCGGCCTCCGCTACGGCCGCAACGGCAATTTCAAAGTCAAATCCGACGGCCAGATCGTGACCATGGACGGCGACCCCCTGGTGGGGGCCGGGTTCGTGCCGGAAGGGGCCAAGCGGGTCGTCATCGAGCCCGAAGGCCGGGTCACGGCCGTCAACCAGGACGGCGACTTTGAGGAAATCGGCCAGATCGACATCGTGGAATTCGACGATCCCAACATGCTGGTCAAAGAGGGCTATGATTTCTATGTGCCCAAAAGCCCCGACTTCGAGCCCCGGGCGGCCGAAAACAGCCGCCTGGAACAGGGCTTTTTGGAAAAATCCAACGTCAACCCCATCAACGAATCCGTGCAGATGATCGAATTGCAGCGCATTTACGAGGCCTTGCAGAAGATAGTCCACACCAAGCAGGAGATGGACGAAAAAGCCATCGGCCAGTTGGGCAAACTGACGTAAGCGGCCCGAGGGCCGGCCGGCGGATCACCCTTCCCATTGATTATGGTTATTTCTTGAGGATATAGGAGCACCCCCCACCATGATGAGATCACTCTACACCGCGGCCACCGGCATGATCGGGCAGCAGACCCACCTCGATGTCATCGCCCACATCCTGGCCAACGTCAACACCACCGGTTTTAAAAAGAACCGGGCCGAGTTCGAGGACCTGATTTACCAGACCCACAAGTTCGCCGGCACGGAAACCATCGGCGGGCAACAGATCCCGGTGGGCATCCAGATCGGCTTGGGCACCAAGGTCAACTCCACGGCCAAGATCCACACCCAGGGGGACTATAACAAGACCGACAGCCCCCTGGACATGGCCATCGAAGGCGAAGGCTATTTTCGGGTACTCCGCAACGGCGAACTGTACTACACCCGCGACGGGTCGTGGAAACTCAACAGCGACGGGGTTATCGTCAGCCAGGACGGCAACCCCATGGACCCCGAATTCGTGGTGCCCGAAGACGCGGTGCATCTGGAAGTGGATTCGGCCGGCTTCATGGCCGCCATCGACCAGCGGGGCAACGTGGTGGCCGAAGGCCGTATCGAGCTCTCCCGCTTCATCAACCCCCCGGGCCTCTTTTCCCTGGGTTATAACATCTACCAGCCCACCGAGGCCTCGGGCCCGGCCATGGACGGCAACCCCGGCGAAGAGGGTTTTGGCACCATCGCCCACGGATTTTTGGAAATGTCCAACGTCGAAGTGGTCACCGAAATGGTGGAAATGATCGTGGCCCAGCGGGCCTATGAAATGAACTCCAAGGCCATCACCACCTCCGACGAGATGCTGGCCATCGCCAATAACCTGAAGCGGTAATGTTTCATAAAAAATATCATCGATGACGGTTTTCAGGCCGACGGAGGTTGGCCGGTACGGCCGCAGGCCGTGTTTCGCGAGACGACCACGGCGGGGCTCATCGCCTGCGGATGGGCCCCGTTTTTTATATGGCTCGCTCCGGCCGGCCTGCGGCCCGCAGCGTTTTACCCTCCCCCGGGCGAACCGCGCCAAACGCCCTATTCCCGCTCCGGTCTGAACCAGATATCCATGGGGTGTCGTTTTCCGCCAAAGGCCGGCGGCAGGGCCGGCAGGGGTGAAGCCCGGCGGAGGGCCTGCTCCACCGAGCGGTCATATTCACGGTTGCCGCTGGTGTTCATCAATCGGATACCCGTGATGCGGCCGTCGGTCTCGATATTCCAGATATACCGCACCTGAAGGCGGGTCGAGACCCCCGGCGGAGGGTTCCAACTGGCCCGAATCTGGACCATGACCCGCTGGTAATAGCGCCAGATGTCCTGATCGACCCGATCTCCCTTGGGCGTGCCGAGAGTCTGGGCCACCGTGTCCCGGCCCAGGGACCGGTTGAGCAGGTCATAGACGTTGCGCGGGGCGGAGTCGGTCTTCGGCCTGGGCCGGGCTTCCCGATTCCGGGCGACCTTGGGCGCCGGTGGCTTCGGCCGGGCTTCGGTCACCTCGGGCGGGGTCACTTCGGGCGGCGGGGCTTTTCTTTTTTTAATTTCGGGCGGCTTGGCCTCGGCTTTGGGCCCTAAAGGCCGCCCGTCGGCCGTCGCTTCCGGCGGGGTCGGCTTGGGAATGGCCGCCGGCGCCGCCGCCGAAGTCTCATCCTCCCCGGCGGCCGTTTCGGGCGGGAAAAGCGGCTCGGCCGACGGCAGGGTTATTTTGGGCACTTCGCCCAAAAGCCGCACGGTGACCACTTGTTCGGGCGCAATGAAGGGTCGGGCGCTCTTGAACAAGCCGGCCACCACGGCCAAGACCAGCAGAAGGTGCAGAATCAGGGAAAGAAGAACCCCGGCCGTCAGCCCCGTCACCGCGCGGTCTTCCCAATGGCCCTCTTCAGGGTCAAGGTCCCAATGGTCGTCCGGGTCGAGGTATTGAGCCATGGTCGTTGGAAAAATCGCTTTCCGGCGCGCTTTTTAAGATAAGGCGGTCACCCCGAAGGGCGTTTCGCACCGAAAGTAGAACACGGGGCCCCCAAAAAGTCAACCCGGGGCGGCGCCCCGCCCCAACCAAATACGTCATACCCGTGATTTCGCCAAAGCCCGAAATCACTGGACTTTATCATCCGAGAACCGACGTCGTCAGTTGCCGGGTCAATAATAATAACCGAGGCGCCTGCCAGGACTACACCAATGGAGACCAGGCCCACTTTTTTGTCAACCGTCCTTCAATCCCTAAAAGTACACTTTAACCGGATGAGCCTTTTTTAGGTGCTTCCATTTCTCTATTTCCTCCGGGCCAGAAATTGTTTCCGGGTCGACCAGCCCTTTTCGGGCGCACCCTGGCCCGGACTCCAGGTCGCCGGGAACCCGAATTTTTCACTCGTCCGCTTCCGAGCCTCGCCGGTATCCATTCCCTGCCGGAAAAACCTGCCGAAGACGGCTCCAGGCCCGAACCGTCTCCAGGTCGAGCGACTTTGGTTTAGCCGGGTCGAGGGGGCGGATAGCTATTTGGTAGCCAAAAGAAAGGGCTTACAGCAAAAAATGCTATAAGCCCTTGTAAATTAATGGCGCGCCCGGCAAGATTCGAACTTGCGACCTACGGATTCGTAGTCCGGCGCTCTATCCAGCTGAGCCACGGGCGCACGGGTCAATTGTCGATATTAGCCTTTTTACCGTTGGTTGTCAAGGAAAAACGGAGCGATAGCTCCCTCTCCCCTTAAATCACCGGGCCGCCACCTCATTGGCCGCCGCCTGGCCGGCCATCGATCCGTTTTCGACCTTGCCCAGAATGGTCAGGACCTCATGGTCGTCCCGCAGGTATTTGGCGGCCACGTCCCGCACCTGTTCGGCCGTCACCTTTTCTATGGCCGCCAGCCGCCGGTCCTCATAATCCAGGCCCAGGCCGTAGAGGCTGTTCAAAATGGCCTGCCCGGTCCGGCTGGAGACGGTCTGGAGACGGATCTTGACGGTCCCGACCAGGTACCGCTTGGCCCCTTCCAGATCCGGGGCGCTGATGGGGGTTTGGCGGGTCCGCTGAATGATTTCCTTAAAGCCTTCCAAAGCCGCGTCCACTTTCTTGGGGTCGGTGGCGATGTAAAAGCAAAAAGAGCCGATGTTGAGCCCCGGATTATAGCCGCAGTGAACCGTATAGGCCAGGCTTTGCTGGTCCCTCAGTTCCCGGAACAGAGGCCCGGACATGCCCGAGAGATAGGCGGCCAGCACATCCAGAGCGGGGCCTTCGTCGGCGCCCAGGCCGGGGGCCTGGAAGCCCATGGCGATATGCGTCTGGGCCCGGTCCAGGTTCTCGGTCACCTCGGTCAAGCGGCCGATGGGGGCCGGGGCCTCGGGCGCCTTCAGGTTCGAGCCCTGGCCCCGGGGCGTCCAGCCGGCCAAAACGGCGTCCAGTTCTTCCTTCACTTTTTGCGGTTCCACGTCGCCGGCCACGGCAATGAGGATGTCCTCGGGGCGGACCAGTTGGTCATACATCCTCTTCAGATCGCCCGAGTCGAACCGGCCCACGTTTTCCAAGGTCCCCAGTTGGTCCCGACTGTAGGGATGGCCGCCGGGATAGAGATGGCGGGCTAAAAGGCGAAAGACCCGGCCGGCCAACTGCTCATCCTGAACCTTGATCTGGGCCAGAATCTCCGGGCGGACCCGCTCCACGTCCTCGGCGGCGAAAGCCGGGGAGGTCAGGACTTCGGCGAAGAGGCGAAAGCCCTCCTCGCGGTGGCCGGCCAGAAACGTGGCGGCCAGACCCACCGAGTTGCGCCCGCCGAAGGCCGAGATGGAGGCGCCGATATCTTCAAAGGCCCGTGACAGCTCGGTGGCCGACTTCTCTTCGGTGGCTTTGGTCCAGACCGAAGTCATGAAATTGCACAGCCCTTCGTTCCCCGGGGTCTCCGCCAACAAACCGCCCATGGCCGCAGCCCGCACCGTCACCAAAGGCAGGGTGGCGTCGCGCATCACCAGGAGTTTGGGGCCGCTGGCCAGACGCATTTCCTGAAAGGCCGGCGCCTCGGCCGCGGCCTTGGCCGACACGGTCAGCGACAGCCGCCGGGCCAATTCGGTCAGTTCCTTTTCCGTGGGCCGGGCGGCCTGGTCCGTCGGCGCCCCGGGGGGCAGCATGACCACCAGGGTCATGTTTTTGGGGCGGAAAATATGGGCC